>JBBJOX010000095.1:0-9353 GCA_037724245.1 Thermomicrobiales bacterium
TGATCTTGTTTCGGCCGCCCTGGCCCTCCTGCGACAGTTCATTGAGCCGAGGAATGATCGGCGTCATCAACTGCATGATGATGGACGCAGTGATGTACGGATAGACGCCCAATGCGGCGATCGAAAAGTTCGTGAGTCCACTACCAGAGAACAGGTTCAGCATACCGAGCAGCTGATTGTTATCGATGTAGTCACGCAACCCATCCCGATCCACATTTGGGATCGGGATACTGGCGATGAAGCGGAAAACCACCAACATCGCCAGCGTGAAGAGGATTTTTCGACGCAGGTCGGGAATCTTGAAAGCGTTGATGACGGCCTGGAGCATGCCTAGGCCTCCTTCGCCTCACGCCCCTTGAGCTGAGCTTCGGCCTGGCGGCGGCTTGGGCCACCGACTTTGCCGACGCGCAGTTCCTTGAGCTCACGATTGAGCGGAAGTCGTCGCGAACGTGGTCGCGCGCTTACCCACTCATCGGTACGTTCGATCATCTCGATTTTTCCGCCAGCTGCTTCGATGATGCTCTGGGCGGATTTGGAGAATGCGTGTGCCTTAATCGTGAGCGCGGTTGTCAGCTCACCCTTGCCGAGGATCTTGACGGGATAGCGGTTACTCCGCGTAATTCCCAGATCCACCAGCATTTGCGGGGTGATTGGTCCATCGAGCTCGAGCTCGGCCAATCGATCGAGATTGACGGTTTCCCACTGGGTCGACCAGATGTTGGTAAAACCGCGCTTGTATGGCATGCGTCGCTGAATCGGAAGCTGACCGCCTTCGAAACCGATACGGACGCCACCACCGGCTCGCGAGTTCTGACCTTTTGTACCGCGACCGGCTGTTTTACCGCGACCACTACCGTGTCCGCGACCAACACGTTTGCTGGTTTTGTTCGAACCGGGATTCGGCCGTAAATCGTCTAATGTGAGGGGCATGACTATTCTCTACTTCCACAGGTCATCAGACCGGAGCTTACGCTTCGGCCGAGACTTCTTCGACGGTCACCAGATGGCGAACCTTGTGGACCGCTCCCCGGATTGAAGGACGATCGGGTCGTACCACGGAGTGGTGCAGCTTTCGTAAGCCCAATGATTGCACAGCTCGACCCTGGTCGGCCGGACGCCCAATGGTGCTTCGAACCAGCGTGATCTTCAACAGATTGCCGGACGTTTCGACGTCGCTCATGACTGGCCGCCACCTCTCTGCTGCTGGCCGCGTCCACCGCCACCACCAGCGCCGGGTCCACCAGGACCGCCGGGACCGTTGCGGCGAGGACCGCGTGTGTTCTGCTGCTGTGTACCAGCCACTGGCTGAGCTTTCTGTCGCGGACGGGCAGCAATTGCAGCTGCGCCTTCACCGTGATCGAACGCCTTGCGCAGGGTCTGCCGGGTTCGTCGTCGACGAGCCACAACATCCTTCTCGGATTCAAGCTCCGACAAGGCGGCCATTGTGGCGCGAACCACATTGATCGGGTTGTTGTTGCCAAGAGACTTGGACAGAATGTCCCGAATACCGGCAACCTCTACAACGGCACGCACGCCACCACCAGCGATAACGCCAGTACCAGGAGCTGCCGGCTTGAGTAGCACGCGCGATGCCCCGAACGTGGCCTCGACTTCATGCGGAATCGTCGATCCGTCCAGAGGGACGTTGATCAGTGATTTCTTGGCCGCTTCAGCACCCTTGCGAATGCTGTCTGGCACTTCGCCAGCCTTGCCAAGCCCGACTCCGACTTTGCCTTTTCCATCGCCAACCACGACGATACTGCCGAACGAGAATGTACGGCCGCCGCGATGAACTTTGGAGACGCGGTTGATCTTGACCAACCGCTCTTCGAGCTCGCTCCCGCCGTCCTCGTCGGAACGTCGGCGCGATTGGCGCTCTTCCCGATTACGCTCCATAGGTTTCTCCAGATCGTTATCCGCGTATCACCGGTTCGACACCATGCCGAAGCGTGACGACGAATACTAGAATTTGAGCCCGCCTTCGCGCGCTCCATCAGCGACGGCCTTGATTCGGCCGTGATAAAGGAAACCTCCGCGGTCGAAGACAACGGCTTCGACGCCTGCGGTTTTGGCTCTTTCGGCAATCACTTCGCCGACAGCCTTGGCGCGGTCCGATTTCTTTGCGCCTTCACCGGCGCGGTCCTTGACCTCTTGTTCAAGATCGCTGGCCGCGGCAACGGTATGACCCTTGAGGTCATCGATCAGCTGGGCATAGATATGCGCAGAGGATCGGAAGACATTGAGTCGTGGTCGGGCGGATGTTCCGCTGACCTTGCTGCGAACGCGCACATGGCGGCGCTTGCGCGTGGTTAATGGTTTTCGATATTTCAGACGCATCGTGTACTCCAACTGGCAAAGCCAGCTACGTCGCTCACCAGGTACGTGTCAGGCGCGTGCCCTGGCATTCGACTACTTCGCCTTACCAGCCTTACCGGCCTTGCGACGAACGACTTCACCAGCGTACCGGATGCCCTTGCCCTTGTACGGCTCTGGCGGTCGGACGCCCCGGATCTTTGCAGCTTCCTCACCAACAACCTGTTTGTTGATTCCGGAAACCGCAATGCGATTGGTTCCTTCAACGGTATACGAAATGCCATCGGCCGGGATCATCCGCACCTGATGCGAATAGCCGACATTGAGAACCAGTGTTTTGCCGTCGAGTGCGGCACGGTAGCCAACGCCCTGGATTTCCAGGTTCTTGGTATATCCGTCCTTGACACCAACGACCATGTTGTTCAGCAGCGATCGGGTCAGTCCGTGGAGGGCCCGAATCTCTCGTGCCTCGCTGGATCGTTCTACTCGAACGTGACCATCTTCCTGAACAATCGAGACGCGTGGGGTGAATACCGAGGAAAGTTCTCCCTTCGGTCCTTTCACCTTCACCGCGTTGCCATCTCCAATCACCACGTTCACGTCGGACGGAACCGGGATTGGCTTGATTCCAATTCGTGACATCTCACTCAATCCTTGTGTATGCACCACTCGCAAACGAGTTGGTACGCTCCATCACGATCTACCAGACCGTGGCGAGGACCTCGCCGCCAATGCCGCGCCGTCTCGCTTCGTACCCGGTCAAGACACCCTCAGGCGTACTGACAATGGCGATGCCGAGGCCACTGCGAACACGTGGCAACTGATCCTTGCCTGCATAAATGCGGAGCCCAGGCTTGCTGACACGCTTGATCTCACGGATCGAGTGTCGCTTGTCCGGGCCGTAGCTGAGTTTCACAACCAGCTGGTTCTGTGGGCGCTTCTCGATGACCTGAAAGCCTCCGATGTAGCCCTCTTCTGTCAAGATCTGGGCGATTGCGACCAGGATTTTCGTGGAAGGCATGGTGGTCTCAGTCTTCTGGGCCATACCAGCGTTACGAATCCTCGTCAGCATATCGCTGATTGGGTCATTTACGCTCATGCGTCGCGTTCTCCGTCGTTTGCACTCAGTCGCAGGTTGTTATCGACCAGCATTACCAGCTGGACTTGGTGACTCCGGGAAGCTTTCCAAAGGAAGCCATTTCCCGGAAGCAGATGCGGCAAACGCCAAACTTCCGCATGTAGGCACGACCTCGTCCACAAACCCTGCAGCGATTGACTGCGCGGCTCGAAAACTTTGGTGGTCGCTGTGCCTTGACGATCAAACTCTTCTTGGCCATGGTTCCTCCGTCGTCACCGCACGTTAGCGTGCGAATGGCATCCCGAGAAGTGCGAGCAAGCGTCGCCCTTCCTCATCGGTGCGTGCGGTCGTGACGAAGCTGACCTCCAGGCCGCGCACCTTGTCGATTCGGTCGTACTCGATTTCAGGAAACAGAAGCTGCTCCCGCAAACCGAGTGTGTAATTGCCGCGCCCGTCGAACGAATTGCCATTGACGCCGCGAAAATCGCGGATGCGCGGCAGCGCGATCGCTGTCAGTCGGTCGTAGAACTCATACATGCGTTCGCCACGAAGCGTGACCATGGCGCCGATGGGCATGCCAGCTCGCAGCTTGTATGTCGCAATAGATTTCTTCGCCTTGGTCACAACCGGCTTTTGGCCGGTGATGATTCCGAGATCCGAAACTGCCGCATCGAGTGCCCGACCATTCGCAACCGCCTCGCCCAACCCGATGTTGATGACGATCTTGGTCAGCTTGGGCACCTGGAAAACATTCTTGTATCCGAAATCGCTCATCAGGGTCGGAACAACGTCCTCCCTGAAACGATCGCGTACTCGTGCCATTCGAACCTGCCTCACTCCGGTTTTAGGGTGTCGGTCACCCAAACGTGTGCCAGCGTTCCCACCTGGTCTGCCGGTTTTCACGGCACTCAGGTCGCTGATTCCATTAATCCATCATGACCACGATGGTGCTTCGATCCAGATTCCGAGTCAGGCCACAGGGCGCGGAATGGTTTGATCACATTTCTTGCAATAGCGCTCGTTCTTGCCGTCGGCGTCCTCGCGAACTCCGATGCGAGACGGTTGCTTGCAACCCGGGCAAACCAGCATCACGTTGGAAACGTGAAGAGCTGCCTCGACCTCGACGATTCCAGCCTGTCGGGCTCGACCACGCTTGATGTGCTTCTTGACGATGTTCACGCCCTCGACCACTACCCGGTTCTTCTCGGCCTGGTTCTGACGAACCACCCCGGTCTGCCCCTTGTTGCGACCACTGGTGACAATGACTTCGTCGCCTGTGCGAATCTTTCTCATCGGTATTCCCTAAAGCACTTCTGGAGCGAGGGACACGATGCGCATGTACGCCCGCTCTCGCAGTTCACGACCGACCGGGCCGAAAATTCGGGTTCCGCGTGGAGCTCCCTGCGCATTGATCAGTACGGCTGCGTTGTCGTCGAACTTGATGTGACTGCCATCCGGACGGCCGTACTCACTGGCTGTCCGCACAATCACTGCTCGAATCACATCACCCTTTTTGACCGCGGCATTGGGTTGCGCGACCTTGACAGAGGCAATGATGGTATCGCCAACACTTCCGTACTTGCGCGTGGAGCCACCCAGAACACGGATGCACATGATTTCACGTGCTCCGCTATTGTCGGCTACCTTGAGCCGCGTCTGTGGCTGAATCACCGCTTCCACCTCTTGGACAGGACGCCTGTCCGACTTGCACGACACATCACATGGTGATGCCCAGTGCACAATTGCTTCGGGCTTTCCTAAATCTGGACAGCCTTCTCGACGATTTCACGAATGATCCAGCGCTTGCGGCTTGAGAGCGGTCGAGTTTCTTCGATCCGCACCAGATCACCAGGTTTCGCCGAATTGTGCTCATCGTGCGCAAAGAACTTGCTGGTCCGCGTGATTCGCTTGTGGTACAGCGGGTGACGGCGCACATAGTTCACAGCAACAACGACGGTTTTATCCATCTTGTCGCTGACGACACGACCGACTTTTTGCGTGCGGGCGGCCTGGAGGCGCTCCACTTTCGCTTCGTCGACGACTTCTGCTTCACTCATACGATTCCTCTACCTCTACCTCTAGCTGACAGCTACTGGCTGCCGCTCCGGCTCGCTCTGGACTGTCAGTATTCGAGCGATATCCTTGCGGATCTGGCGGGTTCGGGCAGTGTTGGTCAGGTTTCCGACCGCTTCCTGGAACCGAAGGTCACGCCACTCCGTGTGCAATTGCTTGAGTTGATCCTCAAGCTGATCGTTGGTCATTGCGCGAAAATCAGACGCTTTCGTCACGCCGCGCTCTCCTCATCCGATGTCTGCCCGGCGGTGTCTCGAAGGAGAACCTTGCATTTCATCGGAAACTTCATGGCAGCCCGGCGGAGGGCTTCTTCCGCCTGATCCTGCGATACACCTGCGATCTCAAACAAGACCTTGCCCGGCTTCACCACGGCAACCCAGTACTCCGGGTTTCCCTTACCGGAACCCATTCGGGTTTCAGCTGGCTTCTTCGTAACCGGTTTGTCCGGAAAGACGCGAATCCAGACTTTACCACCACGCTTCAAGTAGTTGGTGATGGCACGTCGGGCCGCTTCGATCTGACGACTGGTTACCCATGCGGGCTCGATAGTCTGAAGTCCGATATCCCCGAAGGAAATCGTGGACCCTCGATATGCCTTGCCCCGCATGTTGCCACGCATCATTTTGCGGTACTTCGTCCGCTTTGGCATCAACATGTAACAACGCTCCGCTTCAATTCAGCACCACTGACTAAAGTCAGCCTATGGCCGGGTAACTGACTAATCGCCGACGTTGGCGAGATCGGCGGTCAGGGATGCAACAGTCACTTCACCCTTGGTTGGGAGAATGTCACCCTTGTAAACCCAGACCTTGACACCGATTCGGCCGTAGCCGGTTCGGGCGTGGACGGTGGAGAAATCGATGTTGGCGCGGATCGTGTGCAGTGGAACCCGACCGTCCTTCTCGGTAACCTGACGTCGCATTTCTGCACCACCAAGTCGACCGGCAAGACGGATCTTGACGCCCTTGGCACCGCGACGCATTGCCTGCTGGACCGCGTGCTTCATGGCACGTCGATACGCAACTCGGCGCTGGAGCTGCTCGGAGATGCTCTCGGCAATCAGCCTGGCGTCGATTTCAGGAATCTTGATTTCCTCGATCTTGACGTTGACTTTCTTGCCAACGGCTTTTTCGAGGCTCTGTCGCAGCTTCTCGACATTTGCACCCTGCTTGCCAATGACAATGCCAGGCTTGGATGTATGAAGGGTGACGTCGACCTTGTTCGCGGCGCGTTCGAGTTCGATCCGGGCAATTCCGGCCCGGGTGAGCTCGCCGTTGATCAGGTTGCGGATCTTGAGATCCTCGTGCACCAGCTCGGTGTAGTTACGCTCGGCGAACCAGTTCGATTCCCATTGCGATGAGATACCAAGTCGGAAGCCGATCGGATTGACTTTACGTCCCATTAGCGGCTTGTCCTTTCCTCAGCGATAACCGTAATGTGGCAGGATCGTCGAAGAATCTTTCCGACGCGCCCGCGGGATTTCGGCTTGAATCGTCGCATTTGCGATGCGTCGTCGGCGTAGATCGCCTTGACCCAAAGATCCTGCGGATCCAGGTCGTAGTTGTTTTCCGCATTGGCAGAAACTGACTTGAGCAATTGCTCGATATCGCCAGCTGCCTTGTTTGGCACGAAACGCAGAATAGCAATTGCTTCGCTGACTTTCTTGCCTCTCACCAGGTCCACCACGAGGCGGGCTTTCCGGGGTGAGACGCGGACACGCTGCAGGCTTGCCCTGACTTCCATCGTTGACGTCCCTCTAATCCTTCAGCCAGACCTAGCGTCGACCGCGGCGATCCGCGTCCTTGCCGTGACCCCGATACGTTCGGGTCGGCGCAAACTCACCAAGTTTATGACCAACCATTTGCTCGGTCATGTAAATCGGCACATGCTGCCGACCGTTGTGCACGGCGATGGTCAAACCAACCATGCCCGGGAAGATGGTGCTGGCCCGCGCCCAGGTGCGAATCACTGTTCGCGCATTGGTGGCAATCGCGTTATCGACCTTCTTCTGAAGTTTGGCGTCGATATACGGCCCTTTTTTCGATGATCTCGACACGTTTGTTCTCCTACATCCTGCCCAATATCAACGAGCGAAGCCGAAGCGTTCGTGAGACAACCTTCGGTGTTGCCCGGCTCCGGTTATCGCCGCTTTTTAGGCCGGCGGCGAACAATCATCTTGTCCGTACGCTTGTTGTTACGGGTTGCCATGAACGCTGGCTTACCCCACTTGGTTTTCGGCTGGCCACCAATTGGCGCCTTACCCTCACCACCACCGTGCGGATGGTCGTTTGGGTTCATGGCCGAACCACGTACGGTTGGTCGACGTCCCATGTGACGACTTCGACCAGCTTTTCCGATCTCGATATTCTCGTGATCGACATTGCCGACCTGACCAAGCGTCGCGAGACAGGTCAGGAGCACCAGGCGAACTTCGCCCGATGGCATGCGCAACTGCGCGTACTTGCCTACTTTAGCCATCAACTGAGCGGACACACCGGCGGATCGGACCAACTGGCCACCCTTACCCGGGTAGAGCTCGACGTTGTGGATCTGGGTACCGGTCGGGATGTTGGCCAGTGGCAACGCGTTCCCGGTTCGGATTGGCGCATCTGGTCCGGAGATGACATTGTCATCCACACGAACGCCGAGCGGTGCCAAAATGTAGCGCTTCTCACCATCTGCATAGAACAGCAGGGCGATACGGGCGGATCGGTTTGGATCGTATTCGATCGCGGCAACGCGCGCCGGAATCCCGTGCTTGTTGCGCTTGAAATCGATGATTCGATAGAACCGCTTGTTTCCGCCACCACGATGCCGGGTGGTAATGCGTCCCCGATTGTTCCGACCAGCATGCTTCTTCAGCGGTTCGGTCAGGCTTTTCTCGGGACGCTTCTTGGTGATCTCCTCAAACGTGCTCACACTCATGGAGCGACGCGCCGGGGAGGTCGGCTTGTATTTGCGAATTGGCATGTTCCAAACGTTCCTTTCTATCCGACGACGTTCTAGACCTGTTCGAAGAGATCGATGTGATCACCTGCTTGCAGGGTCACAATGGCCTTCTTCCAGCCGGGCTTGGTTCCATGAATACGGCCAGCACCACGTCGCACCATTCGCGACTTCGGTTTTGGCTTGACATTCAGGGTGTTGACAGCCATGACCTTGACACCGAATGCATCCTGCACGGCTGCCTTGATCTGGATCTTGTTCGAGTTTGGATGAACTTCGAAGGAGTACTGCCCCTTCTCCATCAACCAGGTGTTCTTTTCAGTAATCAGCGGGCGTCTGATGACGTCCTCAAGACGAAGTTCAGCCATGTTAGGCCACCTCCTCCACGGTCTCGCCGTTGGCCGCAGCCGTACGGGCGAATTTCCATGCACTTGGCGTTCGTTCGTCTTCCGGCAACGCCCAGAGTTGTTCAATGACCGAAATGGCTTCCTCGTCCACCACCAGGCGCTCGAACTTGAGCACATCACGCACATTCAGCACGTTGGCGATGATCGTCTTGGCCTCGGACAGGTTGGCAGAACCACGGCTGATCGTGTCGATCACACCCGGGGTCACGATCAGGAACGATCGCGATTCCGGCAGTGCGGCGAGCACGCCCTTGAATGCCTTGGTGCGTGGCTCGACCTCGGAAAGGCCGCGGACCACAGTCAATCGACTATCGGCCTGCTTGGCAGAAAGTGCCGAGCGGATCGCCAGTCGGCGCATCTTCTTCGGCATGGCCTTGGTGTACTTGCGAGGATGCGGGCCGAAGACCACGCCGCCGCCTTTCCACTGAGGAGAGCGAATCGAACCCTGTCGGGCACGACCAGTTCCCTTCTGTCGCCAAGGCTTGCGTCCACCACCGCGAACTTCGCCGCGTGTTTTGGTGTCGGCGGTACCGACG
>JBBJOX010000095.1:9363-9596 GCA_037724245.1 Thermomicrobiales bacterium
GCTGTCGAACCAGTGCCTGGTGCATCACCGCAATGTGCGGCTCGATACCCCAAACGGTTTCGTCGAGTTCGGTGGTGCCTACCACCTTGCCCTCTGTGTCGATAACTTCAATCTGCATCGTCGTTGTTGCTCCCATAGTTGTCGCGGTGATTCATCGACCAGCTGGTCAGACGTTTCGGTGCGACTACTTCTTGCCCTTGACTGCACGTTTGATCAGCAACGTGCCGGTGTTC
>JBBJOX010000096.1:0-9566 GCA_037724245.1 Thermomicrobiales bacterium
CCAACCGGTTATGGGAACGATGATCGCAGTGATCAGGGCAAGTTGCGGATTGACGTAGTACATCAGGCCAAAGGCACCGATGAAGGTCATGATCGCGATGAAGGCATCTTCCGGACCGTGATGGGCGACTTCGCCGATTTCCTCGAGATCCTTGGTGACTCGGCCGACGATGTGCCCGGTTTTCTGATTATCGAAGAAGGTGAACGAGAGCTTCTGCAAATGGTCGAAGCTGAGCCGCCGCAGTTCGGTTTCGATCCGAATGCCGAGGACGTGACCCCAGTAGGTGACGATGTACATGAGAAAGGTGTTGACGAGGTAGACAATTGCCAAGGCAATCGAGGCGTAGGCGATTGGACCCCAGTCGCCACTCCCGAGCAGATCGTCGATGAAGTAGGCGATCGCCATGGGAAACGCCAGTTCGAGCAATCCCGAGAGTACGGCGCAGCCAAAATCGACAGCGAATAGCTTCCGATGAGGCTTATAGAAGGCAAAAAACCGTTTGAGAACCTGTTTCGTGTCGTTGCTTTGGGCCTGCATGAGGTGTGTCCGGGTCCTTGCTGAACGAGTGACCGATATCAGGTTCGGTCAGTTCGGGGACGATCGCTCAGAAGGGTGTGGCCCCAACTTCCTGCGTTGTGGTTTGGCGAGGCATGGCCTGAAAACAAGCCGATGTAGCCGACCGACCTTCATCATACCGCGAATTGCCGCGACTGCCGTGTCCATGCGATTACGCTGGTCAGTGGATGCAAACGACCTGGTGGCTCGATCTTCAACCTTTCGACTGACGACATGAGGCACAGTGCCGACGATCATCCGGATCGAAAGCGAAATGGCCATGTCGTAGATTATGAGACGGTTAACGGAATCGATGTGGATCGGGCTGCCGATCCGGCTCCAAGGGGCCGGCCCGACGTTGATGAAGCGCATTTCGATGGGCGTCGAGTATTTGGTCGGGGAATGACGGACCTGTCAGAGTGATGACATGCGGACTGCTGAATGCGGTTGTAACTGGAGTAGTGGAACTATTATTGCGTGTACGGCCCTCGAGATCACGAGAGGGGAATCAGGAGATTTATTCGATATTTCTGAACCGATATCGCCTCAGTTGCGAGTCTACGTCGACAAGGTGTTCAGCGGCGGGATTACCTATAGCAGCCAGGCGGTGTAGCTGACGTGTCAGGTATAGGAAAAGGAGGCGTCGTACGTTGCCAGCGAACGATTGGAGATTTCGATCGGCAGTCTGTCGGGAACTATTGTCGTCCAGCATGGTGGGGGTACCGATGGTGACAATGTGGGTCAATTTGGTTCGACTGTGCCGGGTTTCGGAAGTGGACAGTTGGCGGGAATCCGCGGAACGGCGCGGTTTGAGTACCATCCTGACGGAGCGAGATTGACGCTCGATTACACCATTTGACAGGGTTTCATTGAGTAGCTCAGGATGAACTTCAAAATGACAGATTTTCCTGACAATCGAACAAAGGCTGCCACGAGCGGCATTTTACGGATAGAATATGATCCAATCAGGTTAATGACTCGTATTACTTTGCATGGGGAGGGCCGGCGTTCCGGTGACGGTACTGTTGGATGACGGCGAACTGATTCAGTTAATGTCGCATCGCGATTCGCAAGCCCTGATGGGTTTGTACGATCGATACAACCGACTGGCATTTGCCCTAGCTTACCGAATTGTCGGTGATCCATCCCTTGCGGAGGAAGTGGTCCAGGATGCATTTCTGCTGGCATGGAATCGCGCAGATTCTTTCGATCGCGATCGCGGTGGAAATGTGCGCGGTTGGTTGATGACGATTGTTCACAATCGATCGATCGACATGAGACGTAAACATCTGGACGGAAAACCTCGCCACGTTCCGGTGGAAGACGTTGAGCAACGGTTGGCAACACCTGATGCCTGGGGTCAGGTGGCGACGAGTATTACGGGTGAAGAAGTACGAGCAGCGCTCAAGCAGTTGCCAGATGAGCAGCGGCGGGCGATCGAATTGGCGTATTTCGACGATATGACTCACTTCGAGATTGCCGAGCACGAGGGTGCTCCACTGGGCACAGTCAAAGGTCGACTGCGTCTTGGTCTCAAACGACTCTATACGGTGATGAGCACCTCCGGGGAGGCATCACTTTGAACCCCCGGACAGGAGGTGCCGCATGAACGACGTGCACCAGAACATGGACGAATCGTATTGTCTGGAACTTATGGGGGTTGCCGCATTTGGCCATCTGTCCATCGAGGAACAGGCCGAATTCGACGGGTATCTGGAAAGTAACGACGACGCGAGAACTGAATATGCAGAACTGTTAGCGGTTGTTGGTCTGTTGCCACTGGCGCTAATCGAGTCGGAGCCACCGGCTGGTTTGCGGGAAAAGTTGGCAGTGGCGGTTGGGGCTTCGCAATCGGAACGGCCAGGTTTGCGAATGCTTGAAACGGGTTCGCAAGTTCCGGGCCAAGGCGAATTGAAATCTGGCAATATTAGCTGGTTCGCTGGTCGTTCTGCGAGAATGTTGGCATCGGCAGCGGCAGTTATTCTGGTCGCCGTGACCGCGCTGACGATTGGAATGAATATCAATGACACCGAAGCAGAGTCGATAGACTTCGCGGTGATTCCGGACGGTGTGTCGGGAAGCCTGACGTACGAGCCGGACGCGCAGAAGTTTGACTTCTCGGTGGAGGATATGCCCAAGGCACCTGATGGCCACGTCTACCAGGTGTGGTTGATTGACATTAGCGGAGTTCCGGTTCCAGTTGGAGTAATGTTCGGAACCCAGTTTGTTGTTGAATCGGACAAGGCGGGGCTTGCGGCGTTTGCAATCACGCTCGAACCGGGACCAATCGGCAGCGAGAGTCCGACCTCGGATCCGATCGTGGTGGCACCGTTCGAAAGCTAGTCTCGATTCATCTCACCAACTAATTGACACGTTGAAATGCGGAATCCAGTGCTGATACATGGGTATCGTCTCTGTTCCTGTCAATGCGCAGACACGGAGGCGATTTGTATTCGCCGGCAAGATCAGTGCGATGGGCCATCTGTCGAATGGCTTCGCACACGATGAAGCCAACGTATTCTGTTTCGATGTTCCTCAAAATGCTGACGCTTGACAGCTCAATAGCCACGCTCTAGTCTGTACCCATAACGAAATACGTACGACCTCATTCAGAGGAGCAGAGGGAACGGCCCTGTGAAGCTCCAGCAACCGACTGACAACGACAGTCAGGACGGTGCTAATTCCGACAGGTTTACCTGGGAGATGAGGGTCGATACTCTGCCAACCACAAGGTTGGTCCCGAGTTCGCCCTCATTCTTTGAATGAGGGCATTTTTGTCGGGAGCTAACCAGACACACGGAACAGACAATTCAACGCAACGCTTCGGGAACTGGAACAGACGACTACCGTCTGAATCGCCCGGTACTCGTTGCAGTATCACCAATTCGCCTGACAACCATCAGGCGACGAGGCTGTGCATTGTCTTTTTCCTGCAATGGTAACGCTCCGGGGGATCGGAGTTCATGGGCAGATATCTCTTGAGTCGAGTTGCAGTGGCGATTCCAACGTTGGTGTTTCTGACATTGGCAGCGTTTCTGCTCAATGCTGCGGCTCGCGGCGATCCCGCGGAACAGGCCCTGAGTTCGGGCGGTAACGAGCCCTCGCCGGCCGAGATCGCGGCCTACAGAGAACAGTTGGGCCTGAACAATCCGCTGCCGGTGCGTTACGTGACCTGGGTCGGGGGTTTGTTCAAGGGAGATCTTGGCAAATCGTTCCTCGATCAGCGCGATGTTTCCGAAATCCTCGGCGAGCGTATCGTACCAACACTGCGACTCGGACTCTCCGCTTTCGCCGTAACCACTATCGTTGGCATCGGGCTTGGTGTCATCTTCGGACTGCGAGCCAATTCCGCACTCGATTACGGCGGACGATTCATCAGTTTGCTGCTGGCGGCAGTACCGTCGTTCTGGTTGGCGCTGATTCTGATTGTGTATGTGGGTGAGAAGAGCGATTACTTTCCGGTTGCGGGATACGGCGGTTTCAAATACCTGATTCTGCCAGTGATCGCGCTTTCCTGCGGTCCGGCTGCCGGGCTGATGCGATTCACCCGAAACGCGACGATCGAAGTCTGGCGCGATGACTACGTGCGCACTGCGAGGGCGAAGGGGATTGGAGAGTTGAGGATCGCGGTTCGGCACGCCATTCCGAACGCGATCCTGCCGATCATCACCTTGCTGGGGCTTCGGTTCGGACAGATTCTGGCTGGCTCGATCGTGATCGAATCCATCTTTTCGTGGCCAGGAATGGGTAGTGAGCTGATCAAGGCGATTTCAGGGCGAGATTTGCCGGTTATCGGAGCTTATGTGCTGCTGTCCGGTGTTGGATTCGTGATTGTGAATCTGCTGTCGGATGTGAGTTATGCCCTGATTGATCCACGCATTCGCCTCGGCGGGCAAGTTGGAGGTGCAACGTGAGTGTTGTATCTGGCGAGCGGATTCTGCAGGTACAGCATCCGGCGCGAACTCTGGCGAATCGGCAGGAACCGCGATGGCCAATGTCCCGGATTGTAGGATTATTGCCGATCGTAATTCCGGGAACAGTTTTGTTGTTGGCGATTCTCGGATCGGCTTTCGCACCGTGGATAGCGCTGTACGATCCCAACGCGCTCGATATGCAGGCCACCTTGTCTGGTCCCACGGCCGATCACTGGCTGGGTACGGATCAACTTGGGCGAGATCAATTGAGTCGACTGTTATACGGTGGGCGATCGACGATGTTGATAGCGGGGCTGGGTGTCTGCGGGGTGATCGGCATTGGCCTAGTTGTCGGTACGTTGGCCGGGTACTTCGGTGGTCGGATCGATCTCGGTCTCTCAGCGTTTCTGACTGTGTTGTTGGCACTCCCGACCTTGCTTCTGACTCTGGCAATTCTGGGCATTCTCGGTCCGGGCACGAACAGCTTGATGCTGGCGATTATCGGAGCTGGCTGGGTAGGACACGCCCGGATCTTTCGCTCGTCGATTCTTTCGCTGAGGCAGCGACCCTATATCGAAGCGGCACATTCGATGGGTGCGAGTTCAAGCCTGATTCTGCGCCGCCATTTGTGGCCGAACCTGTTTACGACGATCGTGGTGTTGGCAACGCTGGACATTGGCGCGCTGATTCTGACCATATCAAGTCTGAGTTTTCTGGGTCTGGGTGTGCAACCGCCGACGGCCGACTGGGGAACGATGCTGAACGAGGCACGACCGTTCGTTGGTCAACTGCCGATTCTGGCGATTGTTCCAGGAATCTGTATCAGCGTCGTGTCGTTGTCGAGCAACATGCTGGGTGATGCTATCCGGGATGTTGTCGACATCGGCCGACGCAATCGCTGACACCTGCACGGACTCATTGGTTCTCGAATGTGTGGGCGCCTGGCGCCCGAAGGGAAACTCTCCATGTTTGATTCAGGTCGACTTCGATCTATTGTCGCACTCTTCCTTGCCGCGCTGGTACTCGTCACAGGTTCATTGACCGGATTGGCGCAGGATGCGGCTACTCCGGCATACATCACGCTGGAAGATGGCGAACAACTTTCCGGCACGCAGGAATTGCGGCTCGGAGTGAATCGCAACCTCGTCGGTGGTGCCGAGAACACCTGGTACGTTCACGCCAGCCTTCAGGTGTGGGAGCCACTCCTCACCTACGACGATCAGTTTCAGCTCCAGCCAAAGCTTGCCGAGAGCTGGATACTCAGCCCCGATGGGCTGACCTGGACCTTCAATCTGCGAAAAGATGTGACCTTTGCCG
The DNA here is from genome assembly GCA_037724245.1 of Thermomicrobiales bacterium. GTDB lineage: Bacteria > Chloroflexota > Chloroflexia > Thermomicrobiales > UBA6265 > JBBJOX01. The sequence goes on from JBBJOX010000096.1 coordinate 5,787, forward strand.
ATGGCAAGCCATTCAACGCCGATGTCGCGCTCTTCAATATCGAGCGGTACGAGGCGGTCAGTCTCCGGCCGTCGATTTTCCTGGGAGGAATCAATTATCCGGAAATCTATGGTGCTCCAACCGCTATCACCAAGGTCGACGATTACACCTTTTCCATCAGCTACGCTGAACCTCGACCGTTACTTCCGTACGCAATCGCCAATCACTACAGTGCGATTCAGGGCACGCGTGAGGACTTCGATGAGAACTACAACTGGATCGGATCTCCGAATGGAACCGGTCCATTCAAGCTCGTCGATTGGCAGCGCGATCAGTATGCAGTCATCGAGCGCAACGATGCCTATTGGGGTCCTGTCAAGCCGACCTTGACCAAGATCGAGGTCAAGATTTACCCAGATGCCAACGCCCGCGTCTCGGCGCTCAAGGGTGGCGAGGTCGATGCTCTTGCCGAATTGGCAGCGGTGCTACCGGCACAGGCCCAGGAACTCAAGGAGAGTTCAGATTTCTGGGTCGGGGATTATGTGTCGGCCTGCAACAATTATCTTGGCTTCAATGGGACAGAAGGTCCATTTACCGATATTCGCCTGCGACAGGCGGTCAGTATGTCAATTGATCGAAATGCGTTCGTCAACGACGTGCTGTATGGGTACGGTCGCCCGGCGACAAGTGTTCTGATCGGGGCTGATTCGACGTTCATCAATACGGATCCCGCCCAGCAGGTGGTCTACAATCCCGAGCAGGCGTTGTCCCTGGCGAATGAGGCGCTGGGCGGCGAGCGACAAAGCGTGACGTTGCTGTTCAACCCACCGGGAGAGGCGCTCCACGGTTGGCCATATCCCACGATTGCCGCTTATCTGCAGGCAATTCTCGCTCCGCTTGGACTTGATATCGAACTCAAGCAACTTGAGACCGCAGCTGTCGACGAGGCGCGAAACACCGGTGAATACGATATGGTCCTTGGTGCAAACTGCTGGGCGACCGGCGATCCGGATTACATTTTGAGTCGCCTGCTGGATTCGGAAAGTACGATCAACGCGACCCAGTTCGGTGGGTACAAGAACCCGGAGGTCGATTCACTGCTCGATCAGGCGAGAGTGGAAATTGATCCGGCGCGGCAGGCAGAGCTGTATCGGCAGATTCAGGCGATCGCCAACGCCGAAGTTCCGCTCGCACCGTTATTCGATCAGGAGAACATCATCGCAGGAACGTACAACGTGAAGGGTCTCAACGAACGGATCGCGTATGCTCCGACGCTCGAGACGGTTTATCTGGTGGAACGGAACTAACGAACAGTGACAACTTCCCTCCTGGCGCCGACGACGACGCATGCACCGTATCCCAAAACTCCGCGGCAGGCCGAATTCATCGATTTGGGCGCCAGGATGGCGGAAATAGCAAGTCAGAATGCGCGACAGCACGATCGTGATGGTTCGTTTCCGTCCGATACGTTTCTCGCGCTGAGGGAATCCGGATTTCTCGGATTGACCTTGCCCCTCGACGAAGGTGGACGCGGAGCTAATCCGATCGAAACGATGCTGGCACTTGAGCAACTGGCGCGGGGCGACGGCGCGGTCGGGCTGGCAACGACGATGCATCTGGTAGTGATCGCCGGGCTTGCCGACAATCGACTTTGGCCGGAAGCGCTTCTGGAGGCATTTTTCGAGGAAGTCGCCGGTGATGGGGCGCTGATCAATGGCTTGGCCAGTGAGCCGGATCTGGGAAGTCCGAGTCGGGGTGGTCTGTTCGCGACGACTGCCGAAGCGGTCGACGGTGGCTGGAAGCTGAACGGTCGCAAAACCTGGTCGACACTTTCACCAGAACTCACCTACGGCATCGTCTCGGCGAGTGTCACCCAGCCCGATGGGACGCAGGTGCCGGGGCAGTTTCTCGTCGCAATGGATTCGCCAGGAGTCCGGATCGAGGAGACCTGGGACAACTTGAGTATGCGCGGAACCGGCAGTCATGATGTGGTGCTGGACAACGTGGTTGTGCCGACAGAACGGCAGCTGCCGAAGCCGGTCGGGCGTCCGGGTAGTGCGGTCAATCCGTGGGCCCTATTGACGAGTGCGGTCTATCTTGGAATCGGGACGGCTGCCCGCGATTTCGCGGTGCAGTTTGCCAAGGACCGGGTGCCGAGTGGTCTTGGAACTCCGATTGCCGAATTGCAGACAGTTCAGCATCGCGTGGCGCAGATGGATATCCAGTTGCTGCAGGCTCGAACGGTGCTGTACCAGACTGTTGAAACCTATCTCGATATGCCCCCAGACGATCGGGCGTCGATGGCCTGGCAGTTTGCAGCTGCCAAATATACGGTGACGAACAATATGATTACGGTGACCGATCAGGCATTACGCATTGTCGGATCGGCCGGGCTTCAACGGAAATTCCCGCTGGAACGCTATTTCCGCGATGTCCGCGCCGGGCTCGGTAACCCACCAATGGATGATGTGGCGCTGACGCTGATCGGCAAGTTCGCCCTCGATGTGTCCTGAAAGGCATGCAATGACCGCAGCGACGATTCCCGGAGATGTAGTAGCGCATGTCTTGGGACTGGAATCGGGATCCTATTTGGCATCGTTGCGAGCGGAGCGTCCGGAAATCGTGCGGCAAACCCAGGCGACGTTTCTCGCCATTTTCGAGCCGGACGGTGACATTGGTTTGTCGCGGACCGAGCGGGAAGCGGTGGCTATTTGGGTCGCCACGCTTTCCAGGGCGGCCGAAGTAGCGGCATTCCATCGATCGCGCCTGATTGCTCTCGGAACGGAGAGTGAGCATCTGGCTCCGATCGGTGCATCTGTCGATGAACTGAAACTCTCGGTGCGTGAACGAGCGCTGCTACGGCATGCCGAGATACTAACGTTGCGCCCAGCAACTGCTGAGAAGTTGGACACTGATGCACTGCTGAACGCTGAAGTCGAACCAGCCGGGATCGTTGCGCTGGCCCAGCTTGTGGCATTCCTGAGTTTCGAGATACGGGTGATTGCGACGTTGAAGGTACTGGATCGGGAGGCTGGCTCATGACTCGGGCAAAGATCTGGACACAGGACATTCTCCAGTGGTCTGCCTGGATTCCGCCGGTCGGGGATAGCGAGATCGATGACGCGAAGAGGACAGTACTCGATACGTTTCCGACGACTGGAAACACACCGTACTACCGCGTACTGGTGCACCAGCCAGCGATTCTGCGAAGTCGAACTGATTTGTTCAACGAATCGTTGCGTGGCGAATCCGGATTGCCGAGAGCGGACCGTGAACTGGCCGCGACGGGGTCATCCCGGGCGACCGGCTGCGTCTACTGCGCGTCGGTACATGCCCGCGCTTATTCTCAGCTAACGCGTGACAAGTCGCTGATCCAGCTGGTTCTGGATGATGGGATCGATGCCCCGATTCCAGATCGGGAGCGCGCGATTGTGCAGTTCTCGGCGCATCTGGCGCTGGATCCAGCCGGACTCTCGGATCACGATGTCCGGCCGATGCGAGAACAAGGTTTGAGCGATGCCGAGATTCTCGATGTGGCCCATGCCGCCGCGATCTTCGCGAATGCGAATCGATTGATGCTGACACTGGGTCAGGGCGAGTCGGCGAGCTGATCAGTCTCCGGTCGCAGGATTTGCCAGTGACGTCTGTCGTGATTCGAAGCGGCGGGCGGATTGCGCAGGCCAAACCGAGCGCATCGTTTCGCACAGGACTACGAAGAGGATTGCCATCAGCCCGGCGTGCGCCAGTGTCGCCAACAGGGCCAGCGCGCTATCGATCACGATACGACCGACGATCGACTGG
>JBBJOX010000097.1:0-9454 GCA_037724245.1 Thermomicrobiales bacterium
ATGCTCGTCGACGCCTCGCTGGCGACCGTTCCGGCAGCTGTCAAGAAGGCGCTTCCGAAGGATGCGATCGTGACATTGGGCGATCCGCCACGTGGCCGCGATCTCGTGCAGTGGATGACCCAGGTTGCTCGCGACGAACAATCGGAGCTGAATGATGGTGATGCACGGGTGCTTGCCGAACGGCTCTATCCACAGTCGTGGTCGCAAAAAGCGAACAATCCCGCCTATGATCGCCCGCCAAATCTCGGTTCAATCCGTCAGGAAATCGCTCGCCTCGCGTTAAGTTGCTATCCCGGTCCGATCTCGAAGAAACAGATCATTGCCGAAGTTGACCGCGGTGACGAGGATCGTATATTCACGTTTCTCGATGCGGCCGCTTCGGGAAACCTTGATGTCGCCTTGCCGGAACTCGATCGCCTGCTGGTGGCCGGCGAAGATCCCGGACGCCTGCTGGCGCAACTCGCCCAGAGCATCGAGCTCAGCGCGGTGGTGGCGAACGCCGGCGGCAGACCTCCGGCGGATGTGGGCAAGGACATTGGTGTGAGCAATCCCAACCGGATGACCGTGATCGCGCGGAGCAATCAGGGCAGGAGTACCGCCCGGCTGAATGCTGCACTGCAGGCTGTCACTGTTGCCGATCGACGGATCAAGCGTGGCGAACTCAAGGATCAGCTCGATGGGCTCTATGAGGTTTTGACCGGCATCGCCCAGTTCAATCGCCAATAGACGAGGCCTGGAGACGCGGGAGGGTCGGATTCGTCCGGGATCTGCTATGTGACGTTTGTCCAGCTGCACGTGTGACGGCCAGGGGCTCTATGGCCGTCACACTCCCTGCCTCACCCGGGCAATCCTGACGTTCCACGCGACGCCCCAAATTGGTGAGAAGACTCTTATCCCCATGTCACTGTCATCTCATTCTCAATCTATACGATCGAATCAGGTCAGATCATATGTGGATTTGCCTGGTCAGGACACCGGGAGCAAGTGGCGCCACGGCTGCAGTAATCCGTGGGAGCCACCGCCTTGCACCCGACTATTGGAGGAAGACGTTCATGAAGAAGTTGCTTGCCGTCGTGTCGCTTTGTCTTTTCGCGTTTCTCCCCATGTTCGCCATGTCCCCTTCGGCGATGGCCTAAGAGTTCTCATGCCGAACCACGCTTGGCCGCGTGACCAAGGACAATATCTTCGTTCCATTCAACTCGACATGCACGTTGAATGGCACCACAGTCAAGGGCAATATCGTTGTAGGTCGTGGCGCCAACTCTAAACATCTGGCATCAAGGTGAATGGCAGTATCCAGTCCGAAGGCGCATCCACGGTCTCGATTGGTTCAGGATTGGCGATCAATGGGTTCGTCCAGATCGATGCGGGCAGAGGCTTCGTCGTCAAGGGTGCCACCATTGGCGGCAGTCTCCAAGTGGTATCGAACTCCGGATCGTCCCAACTTACATCGAATTATGTCAAAGGCGACGTCCGGGTGTTCAGCTACTCGATAGGGATTACTGTCACCAGCAACCGGGTCGATGGCAATCTCCAGTGCAATGGCAATTTTCCGGCACCAACTGGCAGCCGCAACGTTGTCCACGGCAGCGAGGAAGATCAGTGCCGACGTCTTTAGACCCAACTCGCCTGTAACGTGAAGATCGCCCCGGCATCGGCGCCGGGGCGATCTTTGTGTCTGTTTCAGCGCAGGAGGTTTCGACGTGGTCCTCCTGCGTCGGGAACCGCGCTACTCCCCGATCGGAAACGCAACGTCGGCAACGTCGTCGTCGTCACCGGCTGCCATGAAATCGGTGAAGTAAGCCTCTCGAGGGGCTTTGCCGAAGGATTTGCCATTGCTCATCATCCACTTGGCCACGGCGTCGTAGGCACCGAGGATCTCCGGGAAGTCGGTCTGGGATTTGCGCAAACGGGTGAAGGCTTCGGTGTGCGCCGATTCATACCGGTGCGGTTCTGTTAGCGGAATCTGCTGCTCCAGCGCGACCGGAACACAGACCTCGACGGTGCCTGCCTCCTCCGCAGTGATTGCACCGTGAAACACCAGCAGAACTGGCCCAACTACACCTCCGTACTGCTCGGCGCGTTCCCATCCGCGACCAATCGCCGGGTCCGTCCAGTCCGGCAATCCTTCGACACGCCCGTAACGGGTTTCGGTCAGATATTGCTGGGCTGCGATGTCTCTCGTCTGTACCTCGAACATTTGCTCTCCCTTGAATGAACGGCAGTTCCGACCTCGGTTGATCGTCTGGGACCATTCTGAAGTCTCCCCAATGTGGAGAGTCAATATGTGACGTTCAGCGTTCTGACCCGATCTGGACAAGTGCGAATCTGTCACTGCTCAGAATCCGGAATGTTGCGCGCCTCAAGTACTCAGTGGACCAACTATTCAGAATGGATCCGCCATTGCTGTTCACTCCTAGCGGCGAACCTGCGTGTTCCCCTCGGAGCGCCAAGTCTCTGCGCTGAGAACGCTTGGTCTATCTCTGTCCGAGCTCGCATCCTTATTATCCTCCTACGACCATTGGGCAGCCTCAAGGCAAACATCCAATCTCAGGATCAGGACAGGCTGCGGTCTGTCGCTGCGCCACACAACAGAGTGGACGGACCGCGTTAGGCTAGCGGATTGGCTGGGCAATGTCGCAGATATAGTCCAGCGGTTGGGCCGAAACCCTGTCACCGAAGACAATTTCACGAGGGTAGCCGATGCCAATGTTTCCGGTTTGCTCGATCCAGTGGTCCACCGCATCGTAGGCAGAGAGGACCTGCGGATGCTGATATTGGGCCCGGGTGATTCTCGTGAACGCTTCCCAGTGTGCCCGTTCGCGTCGGGAGTCGTGACCGGGTGTGGCACTCAGGCCAGGATCGATCGGCACGCAGACTTCCACCGGTCCATCACCATCGTCGCTCACATCACCCAGGAAGATGACCATCGACGGGCCGGTTACACCGCCGAATTGCTCGGCGGCGGTTTCCAGTTTTGCGAGTGTGGTCGTGACCCAGCTGTCGATCTCGAGCTCGGAGACATGACTCGATTCGATGAGGACCAGTTGCTCGCCAACTTCGCGCTCGGCAACGGGGAACGCCTCGAACCCGCCGTGATTGCCGGATAACTGAACCCAGAGGTGCGACGCAAGTTCCCGCTGGTAGGCTCGTTTCCGCTCGACGTCGTCCCAATATCCGGAGACCAGATCGACGCGTTGCTGGCCCGACGCACGGATCACATCGCGAATCAGCCCCAGTGGCATATCGAGGCGGCGGAGGCGGCCTATCAATCGTGCCGTCTCCAGTTGGGTTTCGCGATACTGCCGGTAGCCAGATGACGGATCGACGAACGCTGGAACCAGCACACCCTGCCGATCGTAGAGCCGCAACGCCTTGATCGAGAGTCGGGAACGCCGGGCGAAAACCCCGATACTCAGCAGAGGGCCTTCCGGCGACCCGGACACAACCCGTTGGTGTGACATGGCGAGCTCCCCTGACCAATTTCAGAATGGCGATACGGCCAGCAGATCAGGATAACAAAAATCCCGGTGGCACTGGCCACCGAGATTTGCACAACGTGTTCAACTGACCGGGATTATCCGGCAGCAACCATGCTGTTGTACTTCGCAGCAAGTCGGGATTTGCGACGGGCGGCGTTGTTCTTGTGAATGACGCCCTTGGAGCAGACGCGATCGAGCGTGCTCAGCGCAAGCTTCACGGCTGGTTCTGCGGTTGTCTGATTGCCGCTCTGGATTGCAAGTTCGGCTTTCTTCACGAGTGTGCGGGCAGCCGAGCGAAATGGTCGGTTCCGAACTCGACGGCGTTCTGACACGAGAATGCGCTTTTTGGCAGATTTGCTATTGGCCAACGTGTACCTTCCTTGGAGAGATCAGGCGCCGCATTGGCGCGTTCCCGGTTTTGCAAACATACAAAGACACAACACAAGTGCCCCGAAGCGGGCTGCTGCCGGACATTCTAGCAGATTTGCGGTTCCGACTCCACTGCCGTTGCATCTCCTGCCGACACCCTTCCGGATCGACCGGTGGACACGATAAGGCGCACGACTCAGGAGGTCCGATCGGGCATACTTCCCGCATGAGTCAAGCGTTGCAGATCTTCGGACACAAGCCGAAATCAGGCCCATTACCTACTGAAGAATCCGGACAGAAGACCCAGCCACCGTTTGTGCGGAAGGCGAGCTCTGCGCTGGCCCGGAACGCGGTGATTGTCGGTGTGGCGTACATCCTCAGCCGACTGCTCGGGCTCGCGCGTGAAGTGATCCTGGCCAATCAGTTCGGAACCGGCAGTGACATCAGTGCCTATGTCAGCGCTTTTCGGATTCCTGACCTGCTGTTTCTCGTGATCATGGCTGGCGCCTTCGGAGCCGCCTTCATCCCGGTTTTCGGTCAATTCCTGACCGAGGGTGATGATGAGAAGGCGTGGAAGCTGGCGTCGGCTGTCCTCAGCTGGTGTGCCATCGCCGTGCTGGTGCTCTGCGTGTTGTGTTTCATCTTTGCCCGTCCACTGATGTGGCTGGTTTCTCCCGGTTTCGACGATGAAACAACCGACACCGCAGTCAATCTGATGCGAGTTCTCCTGCTATCGCCGGTCTTTCTTGGGCTCGGTATAGCATCCAAGGGCATTCTCGAAGCGCAGAACATGTTCACCTTGTCGGCACTTGCTCCGCTGATCTACAACGTGGCCGTGATCGTCGGGGCTGTCTGGTTCGTCGACGACTTCGGCATTTACGCTGTGGCCTGGGCTGTTATCGCCGGTGCGGTCGGGCACTTTGCGGTGCAGATTCCGGGACTGATCCGGAGCGGCATAAAATTCTTGCCCTCACTCGATCCGCATGTCGAAGGACTGCGCACTGTCTGGAGACTTTTGGCAGTCCGGGTGATCGGGTTGGCCGCGTTCCAGATCAATTTCGTCGCCGTTAACGCGTTCGCGTCCCGAGGTGATGAATCATTCGTTGCAGCGCTGAATTACGCGTATCAGCTGCTGATGCTGCCACACGGTGTTCTGGCGATGAGTGCATCGACGGTCATCTTCCCGACGCTGGCGAGCCTGCACAGTCAGGGCAAACACGACGATTTCCGCGCCTTATTCGAACGCACACTCCGCCCGCTGCTCTTTCTGATGATCCCGGCTTCGGCGGGGTTGCTGCTGCTCGGCGAACCGATTATCCGACTCCTTTTGCAACGTGGAGAATTCGATTCCGCCGATACGTCTCTGGTGAACGAGCCACTTGTCTGGTTTGCCGTTGGGCTGGTTGGCTACGGACTGACCGAAATCCTGACCCGCATCTTCTATGCGATGCAGGATACGCGCACACCGGTGATCACGACGGTGTTGACGATTCTGCTCAACCTGTTCCTCTGTTCCATTTTCGTGTCGCGGCTCGATCTGTCAGGGCTGGCGCTGGCGCTCTCCATTACGACCGCCTCCGAGGCCGTGATCATGATGTTGTTCCTGCGCAAGCGCACCGGACGTATCGTCGGCGGAGATTTCTGGCCATGGTTGTCGCGAGTGCTTGGTGCCACGCTCGGCATGGGAGTCGTGATTCTCATTTCGCTGCCGTGGCTGAACCGGGCCCAGAACAATCTGTCAGGGATGGATCCCTTGCTGATCGGAATCGTGATCTACGCCTTCGGCCTCTATATCGTCTCATTCCTTGCCTTTGCCTGGATCCTGCGCATTCCTGAACTTCAGCTGATTGCCGGCAAGCTGACGAACCGGTTACCAGGCCCGCTACGCCGCATGGCCGGGCGACTCGGTCTCGCTTGAGCTCATTTGCGGCGCTACGATGCAATTCACGAGTTGCCACTTGCGGGCCGTCGCCAGAATTCGACGCTCTGGTGATCGAACAAGAGATTGCATTGCGATTGGGATGGGTGTTGTGGATTGCGTGATCGGAAGCAATCCTAGAATCCAGGACTGATCAATAGCGACCTTCGAAGTCTGGCCGCGTCTCGCATCGGTGGGGCGCCAAAGAGGCGCTTGTATTCGCGATTGAAATGCGCGGCATCGTCGTAACCAACCCGAAACCCCGCTGCGGTCGCGTCGATGTCTTCGCCCAGAATCAGCCGACGTGCTTCCTGAAGCCGCAGCTGCTTCCTGAACTGCAACGGACTCATCGCCGTTACCGCCTTGAAGTGCTGATGGAAACTGGAGACACTCATGCCCAACTCCTCGGCGAGCGTCTCGATCCGCACGTCCTGGTCGAAATCCTTGCGAATGCGATCGATCGCCTGAATGATTCGATGGCCAGTACCGCCAAGGAGTGCAACCTGACAGGTGATCCTGGTCACCTGTCAGGAGTCGGTAAACGATCTCCCTGGTTATCAACGGTCTCAAAAACCTGCATCTTGCGGTGAATCGAGCAGACGTACCAGTTGCAGAACCGCTCCAAGGAGCTCTGAACCCAACGGACTGACACCAATCGCCGGGACATGCCTATTCCTTTCACATTGAAGTTGGCCGAGCTCGACCATCACGGACTCCACCACGGCAGCGTCGAGATCGAAACGAAGGCTCAGATAGGGTTGTTCTGCAGTTGCCTCGAGATCTCAGCCTGATTACCGTCGCTGCACTGATTGCTGGCGGTAACAGTGAGCAACTTGGATCTCATCTCGCTCGAGCAAAAGACAACGGCGTGACAGTCGAGGAACTCAAGGAAGTGATCACCCATCTGGCGTTCTACGCCGGATGGCCACGAGCGATGACAGTGATCCGGGTGGCCAAAGACTTGCTCTGACGCTTCCTTGTCACGTTGCTGTGTGACCCGACCCCGGGACCGTGCCCGTCGCGGGCCTGAAACAATCGACGTATCCAGATCATGACTACTTGTGATTTGCCCCAGCGCAATTCACAAGTAGTCGTTCGTAGCCGGTCGTCGTAGGCTGATGTCAGTGCCGGACCGAGGTGGACGGCAAATTCAATCAGGGGGAAGGGCGAATGGCAACCTACGTTTTGATTCATGGTGCGGGCGATGTTGGCTGGTATTGGCATCTGGTTGCCCTTGAACTAACGAAAGCAGGTCACACGATAGTTGCGCCGGATATGCCAATTGATGATGAATCCGCAATGCTCTCTGACTACGCCGATGCCGTGATTGCGCACGTTGCCGAACGAAACGATCTGATCGTGGTCGCGCAATCGTTTGGCGGGTACGTTGCGCCGATCGTGGCCGAGCGACTGCATGCCAATCTGATCGTACTGGTCGCGGCAATGGTGCCAGCACCCGGCGAATCGGCGATGCAGATGTTCGAGTCGACATCCTATGATCAGGAACCGCAGGAAGATTCAAGCGACACCGCCGTCTTCATGCACGATGTGCCGCGCGAACTCGCGGTCGAGGCCCTCTCGAAGGGCCGCGATCAGTCCGATACCGGGTTCAGTGATCCGTGGCCGCTCACCACCTGGCCAGCGATACCGACGAAGGCGATTGTGGGCAGTATCGATCGACTCTTCCCCGTCGAATGGCTGAGCAAGGTGACCGAAGAGCGACTTGGTGTCGTCCCCGAGCGAATTGAGTCAGGGCACTGCGTGGCGCTTTCGCAACCGGCCGAACTCGCGCGGAGGCTGGAATCGATGCGGATCGACGCCGGAATCGCGTAGTCGATCCTGTCTTGCGAAGCGGTCCCCTCATCCCGTACTATCGAGATTCTGGGCGAATATCCGATGACAAACACGTGAACATCACGAGGTATTACCATGGGACACGCACTGGACGATCTCGCCAAGCACAATATCTGGGCGACCGCCCAGCTTCTCAGCTATTGCAAAAAACTCGATGAGGCAACGCTGAACTCCACTGTGCCAGGAAGCTACGGAACGATTCTTGAGACGCTCCGGCACATCATCGATTCCGAATGCTCCTATCTGTTCCGGCTAACCGGGGCGTGGGCCGAACTCCCCTGGAATTGGGATGATCCGTACGACCTCGACATCCTCGCAGAGCGCGCGGAGTTACTCGGTCGCACGATGTTGACATTCCTTGGGAATGACGTCGATACCGAGAAGCTGGGCGAGGCTCGCGGAGATGACGGGACGATTTTTGCCGTGCCGGCGAGCATCTTCATCACCCAGATCTTCCACCACGCCAACGAGCATCGCGCCCAGATCGGGACGATCATCGGCTCGCTTGGATTCGACGCGCCGTGGGTATCGGCGTGGGAGTACAGTTTCGAAACTGGACGTTCGACAATCACGGTGCAGGGAAAAGGCGGTTGACCGTGTTTGCCGCAGATACGTTCTTCGGCACAACGAAGGTATCTGCGTACGGTTCACTCTGGGTCAGGGAGTCATCTCCCTGACCCTTCGTTCGAGGGTTGGATATGGATTTTCAGTTTCCGCCTGAACGTCGGCGCCGGGTACTTGTGAACACGGATTCGAAGAACGAAGCCGACGATCAGTTCGCGATCGTCCAAGCGTTACTCTCGCCATCGCTCGAGATGCGTGGTCTGATTCCGGCACACTACGGTACTCGCAAAACCGACCGGTCCATGCTCGAGAGCCGACGCGAGATCGATCTCGTGCTTGAACTGATGGAGTGGACAGATCGCGTGGTCGTGGCCAACGGCGCAGCGTCGGCGCTGCCGGACGAAGTCACGCCAGTGGAATCTCCTGGGGCGGATCTGATAATCGAGGAGGCACTTGCCGACGACGAGAGGCCACTTTACATCGCGTTCTTTGGGCCGCTGACCGATATGGCCAGCGCGTTGCTGATCGATCCATCGATTCGGGATCGCAATGTCGTCGTCGTCTGGATTGGCGGCGGCAGATGGCCAACTGGCGGGAATGAGTGCAACCTTTCCAACGATATCCACTCGGCAAATGTGGTCATGCGGTCGCGGGTTCAGGTCTGGATGATTCCGACCCCTGTCTTCTGGCAAACATCGGTCGGGTATGCCGAGCTTCTGGAGCGGGTCTATCCGGTTGGCGAGTTGGGGAAGTATCTGGTTGAACAACTGGTCGACTGGAATGCTCGCTTCGTGAACGCGCCGATCGAATACCGGGCGCTCGGCGATTCGCCTGCCGTTGGCGTGCTGCTGAATCCGGACTGTGGTCGTTACACGATGCATCCGGCGCCGGAATTCGCCGACGACATGACCTATGTCCACACCGGAGCGCATCGGCCGATTCGTGTCTATGAAACGATTGATTCGCGGTTCATACTCGAAGACTTTTTTGCGAAAGTGACACGGTTTGGGCGAAACCGAAACGCCATTCCGGAGTCACTTCAGCGTCTCGCCGATGGACGTGAATTTCCGCCCTCCATAAAGTCGTGATCCGGCAGGGAGCAATCGCATGACAAAGCCGTTCCGCTTTGGCGTTTCGATGGGAATCAGTGACGATTGGGTCGCGCAGGTGCAACAGGTCGAGCGTCTCGGGTTCGACACGTTATTGATGGCTGATCACTTCGGTGGGCAGTTGGCAATTGGTCCGGCGTTGGCGGCGGCGGCAGTGA
>JBBJOX010000098.1:0-9451 GCA_037724245.1 Thermomicrobiales bacterium
ACCGAAGCAGGTCAGGCGCAGGTCGGCCAGATCATCGCCGAGGAAGGAATCGACTGTGACTACCGGACTCCGGGAACGCTTTCGCTGGCCCTGTCCGATGCATCGCTCGATGATATGCGGCTCGAGTTGGCGACAATGCGGGCCGATGGCTTTTCCGGAGAACTCGTCGATCGGCAATCGGTGCAGGCGATGATTGCAACGCCACTCGGTCCGGACATCGCGGGTGGCCTCTTTTTCCCGGACGGTGGATTGCTGCATTCGGGCAGGTACCTCGCCGGAGTTGCCAATGCGGCGCGGCGATCGGGCGCGCGTTTCTGTCTGGCCGGTGTGCAGGCACTGGTGTCCGAAGTTGATCAGACGCGGATCGAGACCACGGCTGGGACCATTCGAGCCGATCGCGTGATTGTGGCGTTGAATGCCTGGAGCGATGAAGTGCTGCCGGGCATTTCCGGGCTGATCGTTCCGGTGCGTGGGCAGATCCTCTCCTATGAACCGCATGATGCGGTGTTCGAAAGTGGCGTCGGCGCGTCGGTTTCGGTCACAGGCGAGTACTGGCAACAAACACCGGATGGTTCGATCGTGATCGGTGGGTGTCGTGCCGATGCCGCGAACGGGGACGTTGGTGTACGTGAAATGGTCCCTACCTCGGACGTTACCGATGTTCTCGAATCCGTTCTGCCGAAGCTGTTCCCGGGACTGTGCAGCCTGCAGGTGGCGCGCCGTTGGGCCGGGCTGATGGCCTTCACCTCCGATTACTTGCCGGTCGCCGATGCGGTGCCGGAGATGCCGGGTGTCTGGTTCACCGGTGGATACTGCGGTCATGGAATGCCGTTCGGTCCGCGGGTTGGTCAACTGCTGGCGGAGGCGGCGCTGACCGGTCGAACTCCGGCAGAGCTTGCTCCACTGCGTCTGCCCCGTCCTTCGCTGACAGCCCTCGTTGCATCGTAGACGTAGGGCAAATCTGCACGTGATCCGGCCAATGCGCCCGAGACAAAAGTGACATCGAAGGCCGTATCCCACGACTGATTTGGTGGGGATTTCACCAGGGGGGAGCGGATTTCTCGTCGTTTCACCGCGCGTTGGTGCCCGATGTTGATCCCTGGTGGGCATCCCCGCGCTGGTCGGAAACGTAGAATTAACCACAGTGGCAGGTTCGCCACGTGTGTCAAAGGAGAAGCACGCGCATGTTATGTCCAATTGATCAAACAGTGCTGGTAATCAGCGAGCGCCAGGGAATCGAGATCGATTACTGTCCGCAATGCCGCGGAGTCTGGCTCGATCGCGGTGAACTCGACAAGCTGGTCGACCGCGCCACCGAGCAGGTTGCCAACACGGCGGCACCGCAGGTTGCACAGCAGCAGCGAGGCGAACATCAGGATTCCGGATTCGGGAAGGTTCGCGAAGCATTCGCCAATCGCGACAATGACCGACGTGATTACGATCGCGATGATGACGATTACACCATCGACAAGAACGGGCGTCGCAAGAAAAAGAAGGATTCGTTTCTTGGCGACCTCTTCGATTTCTAGGGTAATGGTCGAAACTTTGGGGTCATCAGCTTGTCTGTGACCTGAAGTTTCGGGCCCTCAAACCCTTTCCATCTTCTCGCCCACTGGAGTCGGGAACAATCAGTAGCCGCAAATAGCGAAACGATCGTGCCGCAATGGCACGATCGTTTCATTCGTAATCTGAAATGTTATGTCAGCGTTAGCTGGCCGGGGTTGCATCTGGTTCGCTGTCGCCATCAATTGGTGGTCCAGCAACGTAAACCTTGAAGTCAACATTGCCATCGCCATCCTCGGTCAGAATGGCAATGCCGTTGTAGCCAGAGTCGTTCACCGAGTGCAGCGCGATGACCAGTTCACCTTCGACAACTACGCCACCGACTTCTCCACAGACGACCGTTGTCTGCAGATCGTCATCACTGGCTCGAACAGTGATCGAGTGAGTCTCGGCGAGCATGTCCTCAAACGGAACATCGACTTCTTCGGAAAGTGAGTAAACAACAGGTGACGCGGTGAGCACACCCTGAACCTGATTTGCTTCCTCATCCGGATTCTCGGCATCGGCGACAATCGGTTCGAGATTGTTCAGCGTACCAACGGGATTGTCGTCGAGTTCGGCGCAATCACCGGCCTGGAGGAACGCCGGATGAGACATTGCTGGCTCGGCATCCTGTGCGAATACGCCAGCTGTGCCACCGAGCACCAGCCCGAATGCGAGTGTGGTTCCAATTGCTACGCGTTTCAACACATTTACCTGCACGTTTTGTCTCCTCAAATGTTGTACATGGAACCGCTCGAGGCCTACCCGAGCGATTTCTCACCTACCCGGCTCATGGGAACGCCTGTTCACACACTCATCATCACGCACCGGGGATGCCATTACTTTCTGTCGTTCCCGATTTCGGTAGTACAGGAACCTTTGGATCAGACGTATCCGATACGAAAACGGACCCCGCGCGTTTGACTACTCGAAGAGGCATTACACATAAAGATGCCTTGAGGGAGTGTTCACAAAGGTTGAAGATGGGACTCAGATGACGATCACCTTGCCTCGACGAAACGTAGTCGGAGTACTGCGGAGCCGGGGTGGCATTGGCCACATCGCAGCATCTGGTGCAGGTTGCCTTGGGCCAATCCGGAGAGAGCGCCAGACTCGGTGACGGGCGGGATACGTTCGACTCCGTGCTCGGAGAAGGGATTGAAACCAATCACGCTCTGATTCAGTACGGCTCCACAAACGATGACGACATCGTTTACCTCGTCAGATTCAACGACGATGTGGCCGATCACATCGAGATCGATTTCACCGGTCTGCCTGATGGCGGGCTCTCCGAAGCCGACGCCAACGTTGGTGAATCGAGATTCCTCCCGGACGATTCTGAGCAGGTCTCGACCTTTCGCGCCGGTAATCTGCAATTCGAAACCAGTGGTTTCGATCTGGCAACGTGGTCCAGTTCAACATTGGCTAACGCGACCGGTCAGTCCGAGAAAATGATCGTGATCGACGAGCACAACGTGCCTGGCGACGGAGCGTCGTCGACGACGACATATGAGCGAGCGCTTGTTTCGATGGAAGGCAACGATGTCTACGAGGTTGATCCGTCTGGAACCAAGGCAGTCCTGACCGCGCCGCTGGATATCTGGTGGGAACAATATGGACAGGCACCCGCGTCACAACGCGCATCGCACGTCGCCGATCCTTCACTTGAAGCAATGACCCTCGGGATCAGTCTTACAGGAAACGTGGTAGCCGAAATCGACTTCCTGCTCGACGAAGGCATCCCGACCGAAATGGCAACGAACTACGTCGGATGCGATCCTCGAACAAACCCATTACGGTGTTCCTTTGCCAACTGGGCCGATCGGCGTGCGGACCAATATCTGGCCACTCCCGCCCAAGGGGTCACAGGCAATGACACTCCTTTACGTCAGCGGAGGAGAGGAAACTGGAACAGTGAGCCGAATCCTGATAGCCCTAGACTCGACTGCTGTATCCTGAGCAACAGTACAGTGCGGTGATGTTTGACTTGATCGCTCTCCTGATCACCCTGGCGGGTCTGGATTCGCCGATACCATGCGCGCTGAGATTCAGGCTCATGACGCAAAAAGAACCGGTTCGCAATTGCGAACCGGTTCTTTCGTGATTACCTGACGAATCAGGAAATCGGTGATGCTTCCGGAGTTCCTTCGGTGCCACCGCTAATGGTCAGATCGATTGTCGTCGTTCCGTCACCGTTGTCGGTGAAGACAGCGGTTCCGGTCAGGCCGGAATCGTTCTGCTCGTCGAGGGCAACGGTCAGGACATTGTCGACAACTTCGCCCTGAACGGCGCCACAGGCAACGTAGATATCAATGGCTTCGACACTCTCGTGTACATTGACGATGTGACCACCGGCGATGATATCGGCGAGAGGCACTTCAGCCACAGTCGAGCTTGTCTCTTCGCCACCAGCAGCGCCCGGGGTTGCGACAGATGTCACTTCTGGCGTTGCAGCATCGGTCATGCTGTCAGCCGCACTGGCATTGTTCAGCGGGATAACCACGTCGCCGACGGCGTCGCAGGTTCCGACGTGAACGTGTGCCGGTCGGCCCGCGTCCATGGCCATGTTGTCGTTGTCCATGGCTGGTGTCGAGTCCTGCGCCAGTGTCTGCATCGACATGCCGAAGACCAATGCCAGCGTAGCGGCGATTACCGCAAACCATCGTGTTCTCATCGAAAATCCCCCGATTGTGCTCGTGCTTATTACCGGACGCCTGCCCGACCAGAAATTGTTCGCAAGGATGTTGCCACCACTCTCAGGGATGATCGTACGTCGCCGTGAGGATGGTGCAGATTCTTCGCCGTCATAGTGGCGCTAGGCAGTTGATCAGATCATGTCGACAGTTAGCTCGTCCGGGACTTCCTCGCGCCACACGCGTTCGAGAACCGGGATCGCAGCCGCAACCGGCAAGGCAATGATGACACCGATGATCCCGAGTAATTGACCGCCAATCAGCACACCCAGAAGAATGCTTAGTGAGGTGACTTGCAATGTCTTCCCGTACACTCTCGGCACCAGAATGTAGTTTTCGAACTGCTGATAGACGACATAGGCGATCAGGACGGTCAGTGCAGTTGGCCAGGAGACGGTGGCGGCGAGGAGAACTGCCGGAATCGTGGCTGCCGGAACGCCGACAATCGGCACGACATTCAGTAATGCCGCGATGACCGCCAGCAGCAATGGCTGCGGAACTCCAGTGAAGAGCAGCGTGAAAAAGACGAAGATGCCGAACATGGTCGACGTGATGATCTGACCCACCACGAATCCACTGACCACCCGCGTCAGTTCAGGGAACGCCATGCGAATGCGGTATCGAAGCTTCGGGGTGCAGTAGCGGGCGACGTAACGATAGGTTCGATCGCCCTCGAGGATGAAATAGAAGCTGAGGACAAGGACGAAGAGAATGTTGGCAACACTGCCAATAATAGTGCTGCCAACCTGCACGAAACTCAGCCATGGCAATTCGACATTCTCACCGAGACCATTCTCGCGAATATCGAGATAGCGTTCGTTGACGGATGGATATCGTGCGATAAGTCCCTCGAAGCGCTCGGCGTAATCTGGAAAGTCGTCGATGAACGTCTGGGTTTGTTCGACCAGAGGCGGCACGATGATGCCGAAATAGCCGACGACTGCACCAAGCAGGACCAGAAAGGTGACACCTGCCGCGGCCGCTCGCGAAAGGCCGCGGTTTTCGAGGAATCGGACTGGAGGTACAAGCGCCAGAGAGATCAGAACGGCGATGAACACGAGCAGCAAAATCTGCGAAATCTGCAGGATCAGCCAAACTCCAAGCAATGTTGCGAGGACCTTGATGATGGTTCGGAACGGGATCTCGATCCGGGTAACTGTTTTCTCCGAATCCGGAACCGGATCCGATTTGCCAAAAACGGGCTTGACGACCGGGTGATTCTCTTCGCCTACAAAGGCAGACTCATCGTCCGAGCGCACGGCAGGGAAAATATTAATGTCGTCGTGCTCTTCATCAGGAGACGACGATTCCCGATTCTTCCCGGCGGACTCGTCTGAATCCGGAGCGTTGAGGCGACCATCGATTCGATGATGAAGCCAGTGATTGATCATGCCATCCCGTTTCGTCGTAGTGTCGGTTGCTCGCGTTCGTGGCGCTGCTCGACGGATTCATATGTGCGTCGCCGTGTATGGTACGGGAAAGTCAAAGGTGCCGAGCACTCTTCGGATTTCAGCCGCTACCAATACTCAGCAAATGCAGAACGGGCCGGCGTTCCGTGGAACGCCAGCCCGACTGCAAAATACCATATTATGTCGCAATAATTATCAGGAAGTGGAAGTGGTCTTCCAGACTTCGTCGACTACTCGTCGCGATTCCGCCGACACGCTGGTATCAGGTGCCGGGGCATCGTCGTTTGAGGCGAGATCAGCGATGACGGCGCTGCCAATCACCTGGTTGACGTGCTGCACCAGACCGGCATACGTGATCATGCCCTGCTTGGCGAACTCGGTCGTATCAGCATCCTTAAAGGCGAGCGCGGTCGCGTGCAACATGGTGTAGCCGATGGCGAGATGGTTGTAGGCGGTGTAATCGTCACGAAGGGCCTTCGAGGCGGAATCGTGACGGATCTTGTCTACAAGACCAGCAGCCTTGCCGAGAAGACTGGCGCCAACCTTGATGATCGGATTGCCAGCGGTGGAACCGTAGGCATTCTGATAGGCAACTGCTCGGTGCTTGCTGTCGCGAACCGCATCGTGGAACGTCTTGAAGTGGCCGGTCACAGATGCATCGCTGGATTTCAGCGAAAGCTGCTTGTCCATGGCTTCCTCAACGTGGGACTCAAGGGCAACGATATCGCCGATCCAATCGGAAATGGTTTCGTTTCGGGCTTTGGCTTCGGTTGACATGTAGATTCCTCTTTCGGTAATGACTGGAAGCTGGTCGGCGTACCGTCCCCTGCTTCCAGCGGTGTCTTATGTGGAGTCTTCGAAGCGACCGCCACTGCGATGCAGTGACATCGCTGCGAACATGATGCATGCTGCGTGCCACCGACACCTTTTGGACGGCGAACATGGTCATCCGTTCCGGAAATGAACGCTTTCGCCAGAGTCGACTCACCTGATTGGTGCCACTTCAGCAACGGCTGCCCCGTAAGGTCAGCCGGATTGGCGGGGGGAAAACTCGACGAGAGGTCACTCCAAATGAGTGATCCTTTTCACCTGATCCTGATTGTTTTCAAGGGTTTCGAGGAACTACTGGAGCCAGCCACCAATAATGAGTGGGGCTTCGGATGCGTCGTTTTCGTCCAGCACTTCGGACGAGACACCGATCGCCCAATACTCCGAAAAGCGTTCGGGAGCCTGCACCACGATCTGGGCACTACCCGAGGAGTCGGGCGAGAAGGTGCCAGCGTGGACGCGTTCACCGGTTTGGTTGAATAACCAGACATCGTAATCCTGATCGGCCGCAAGTTCCGGAAGATTGGCGGCGACGAGGAGTGCCTGATCGCTCTCGTTATCGATGTACAGCGTCGCGCTGGCGTCGGATGCGACTTCGCGATCGGTCAGCTCCCGGGCCGATGACGGCTGCGAGACGAGATCCGAGATCGTTTGTTCGCTCTGCAATTCCTCACGAAGTTGCAATGACCAGGATCCCGCTGCGATCGCCACGATGAGTGCGGCCGCCACGATGATCCAGCTCAGGTGCTGAAGACGCCGTTTCGCCCGAACCTGTGCGATCTGCACGGGTGGTGGAGATGCTGCTGGCCGGGACGCTGCTCCGGCAAGACGCAATCCTGCGCGTTCGAAAAGTCGGTCTTTCGCTGCGGCTGATGGTCCAGACGTTATGGGCAGCGTGCTCATCGTTTCAAGCAGTGCGAAAAACTCGATCCGGCATGGTTTGCAATTGGCGAGATGCGCAGCAATTCGTTTCAGGTCACGCTCGGCGAATGCGCCGATGGCGTAATCCGGGAGAAGCTCAGCGATCTCCTGATGGTCGGTTGTGTTGCCGGTACTCACGTATTGGTTCCTTGTATGGCAGTGTTGTCCAGGGAAATGGATGAAGTTCGAATGCATAAAATTGGTGTCGTCATTCGGGGTCTCCTTCCAGTCCCAGGTGATGCACGATATCGCGAAGCTGATGCAGCCCTCTTCGCATTCGGGTTTTGACGGTACCTAACGGTTGATTCAGACGATCTGCGATTTCACTTTGACTGTATCCGCGTGCATAGAGCTCGATGACTGATTGCTGTACCGGGGGCAACAGACTGAGCGCCCTGACCAATGTTTGAGTACGTTCATGCTCCCAGGCGATCTGATGAGGATCGGCACCGGGGTCCTCGGTCGTATCGAGGGGATGTACTGATGCGGGCTGAGCCGGTGCGGGAACCGATTGCGGGCGGCGACGCCGACTTCGAAGTTCGTTCAGTCCCAGATTGTGGGCAATTCCGAGAATCCACGGCTGAACCTGGCCGCGTTCGGGATCGAAGACCGTTGCTTTTTGCCAGATACGAAGGAAGAGCTCTTGCAGCAACTCTTCGGCAACTTGGCGATCACGGACGATTCGGATGATGACGCTGAATGCAGGTGTCGAGTACCGATCGTAGAGATACTCCAGCGCTGTCGAATCACCATTCAACAGCTCACGCATCCGGGTCGTGTCGAGCTCCTGGTTCCGGTCCGCGTTTCCGGAACCTGATTCCCGGTTCATCACCGCATGCATCTCCCGGTCCGCAATCGATCCTGTCGCCGCATCTGGCTCGAACCAGACGCTCGAACCAGGCGTTTGCTGGTCGGGTCATCCGGTCGATTCTTGCAGGATCACGCCGAAATGACTCGGGAGAACGCTGCAACAGGCAGAAGCAATGCTAGCATTTGACACCGATTTGCATCCGATCGTCGGAACGATTCAGACCGGTACCAGACTTCAGATGATTGTCGGGATACCCTGGAGCGCACCCACCTAGTACGCTCCGGGACATCACTGTTGAGCAGTTCCGATCGGCCCTACTGGAACTATCGATTCTGACCGCTAGTACCAAGGACTACCGCGGCGGCAGCTGTGACAAGCACACCACCTGCCAATGTCCAGATAACTGCTTCATTGGAAGATCCAATTGATCCGGATCCGGTCTCTGGAAGTTCTGTCAGCGTCGGATTGGCAACGTAGCCTTCTCCACTTGCTGCAATGTCGAATTAGGCCAGATTGCCAATTTGGACACCCCAAGGACCGACCGTATTGAGAGTTCCATCGTTTGGCGAATTCTGAAGTGCGAGTGACTGGATACCCGCATCGAGCACATACAGTTCGGTCGCTTCGGCACCGGCAACACTGTTGGTGTAGCCAGCGGTAACCACAACCGGATCAGTGCCAGCGTTAGCATCGCCTTCGGCAAACGCCAGGTTGCCATCGACTGTTGGCATTCCTGTGTCCGGGTTGGAGCCGATCAGGCCCGTCTCCGGGTTGAGTCGAAGATTCTGGGTAGTGCTGACGACGACGCGAAGTCGATCGACTGTCGGGTTGAAGTCGCAACCGAGATTGCTGCCTTCGAGAGTTGGATCGAACACGCCCCCAATCGATACTGCTGCGCCGGAACCAACATCGATGGAATAGAGCCGGCTCTAATCGCTGACCGCCCAGAGCTCGCCGTTGGCTGGTCGGACGTAGATACCGAGAGAGTTTTCGCCCGACTCAAGGCCAGACACTGAAACGCGATCTCCGATTAAGCTCGGCGAGGTGACATCGAACTCGAACAGTTCGTTGTCGGTTGTCAGGGCCAGTGCTGTGCCGGCGCTATCTGTGAGCGCGATACCGGTCACGGATTCGCCGCTACCAATTTCATCGATTGATGTCAGCGCGCCTGTCTCCAGATTCACTGATTAAAAAATCAGTGCCTTCTACAACATCCTGGCCTGAGATGGCAGCAAAGATTCCGA
>JBBJOX010000099.1:0-3510 GCA_037724245.1 Thermomicrobiales bacterium
GTGGGGCCATGCCGATCCCGACGTCGACCTGGCGACCATTTTCAGCTGGGGAACCGTGACACCGGAGTATTTCTGGGATCGAATGCTGTCCAGCGTTGTCGAAGTTGGACTCGACGGCATCGAACTGACGTTTCCGCCGGGTGATTTCCGAAACGCACTGCGCACATTTGGATCTGCCGAAGGATTTGCCAGCGAGATGCGGTCCCGCAATCTCGAAGTGGCCAGTGGCTACCTCTCCAATCGATCGGCCGATGGAAACATCCTCGACTGGGAAAACCCGGGCCATCATACGGAGCTTATCGAAGTGACCGCAGAATACGCGCAGTTCCTCGCCATCGCCGGCTGCGACACGATTGTGGTATCGCTGATGCTGCGAAAGAACAGCGAGAGTGATCCACCACTTTTCGCAGATTTGCGACTGGCGGAGGCCGCCTGTGAGGGTCTGCACCGTGCAGCGGCGATCGCTTCACAGTTCGGAGTCACATTGGCGCTACACCCCGAGGCGTTCACCGTGTTTCGCACAGCGCGTGACGTCGATCTCTACATGACACTGCTCGATCCAACCTATGTGAATCTCTGCCCGGATACTGCGCAATTCACAGTCGCGGGCTCCGATCCGGTGGCGATTTGTCAGCGGCACAGGGATCGCGTGGTTCTGACGCACTGGAAGGATGCCGTGGGTGCCGCGCCAAAGGATGTGCGCATTGACGACACGATCTGGGACCGCCATATTCGGTGGTTTGCACCGGTTGGACGCGGGGTTGTCGACTGGCCCGCCTGGATGCGACCGATGCGCAACATTCACTACACCGGCTGAGCTGTATTCGAGCTGGACAAAACGCTCGATCCCGTCAGTGAACTTAAGAGCATCAGGATATTCCTCGAATCCAGCCTCAGTCACAATTACCGCTAGTCGCAGCAGTTGTCGACTGAGTCAGGAAACGGGTTGACAGTCATGCGGCCAGCGACGTACTCTGACGGTGTTATGAACAGATTGATGCAACCTCCAGTCTCAGCACTGCAACGTATCGCGCTCACCTTCGGTGAAGCGTGTTCCGCGCTGTCCTATTACTACTGGTTTACGAACCCCCCAGCGGAGCTGGAGGGGCGAACGGGCTGCATGCAGATCTGATCGTCACTCACACAACAGCACACGCAGATGGGGGAACCGAGGCAAGCGCCTCGGTTTTTTGTTTGCCGGAAATGCCGGCTGAAGCGCGATACGGGAGAACGAACGTGATCATTTCAGTTTCGGCCGGTGCTCCGGAATCCACAAAACAATCAATCCTGACCCTGGCCACTCACCGTGGCTTCATGGCGCAATCGCTCGCCGATGGTTTCGGTGGCACGGTCATCGGCATCGGAGGATCCCTGCCGCTGGACGATGTTTCGCTGCCGGGCGTTTCCAACGTGCAACAGATACACAAACCGTACATGTTGGCCAGTCTCGAAATGCGCGGTCCTTCCAGCGTGCTGGTCGGTGATGTCGAGATAGGAAACGGACGTCCTGTCGTGATGGCCGGTCCCTGCTCCGTGGAAAGTCGGGACGCCCAGATCGAAGCCGCGATTGCCGTCAAGGCGGCTGGCGCGACGATTCTGCGCGGGGGAGCGTTCAAGCCGCGGACATCGCCATACTCGTTTCAGGGATTGGGAGAAGAAGGGC
The DNA here is from genome assembly GCA_037724245.1 of Thermomicrobiales bacterium. Classification (GTDB taxonomy): domain Bacteria; phylum Chloroflexota; class Chloroflexia; order Thermomicrobiales; family UBA6265; genus JBBJOX01. The sequence goes on from JBBJOX010000099.1 coordinate 1,664, forward strand.
TTCGGGCCCTGGCGGCAGCCAGGGACGTGACCGGCCTTCCGTTCGTCACAGAAGTCATGGAACCAGACCTCGTCGGTCTTGTTGCCGGGTATGCAGACATGCTGCAAATCGGTTCGCGCAACATGGCGAACTTCCCCTTGCTGAAACGCGTTGGGCAGGCAGGCAAGCCAGTGTTGCTGAAGCGAGGATTCTCGGCGACGGTCGAGGAGTTCCTGATGAGTGCCGAATACATCATGGCCAACGGCAATGCCGATGTTGTGCTCTGTGAGCGGGGTATCCGCACGTTCGACACGACGTTCCGCTTCAACCTCGATCTGAACATCGTTCCGGGGCTGAAGGAAATGTCGCACCTGCCGGTGGTTGTCGATCCGAGCCACGGCACCGGACGTCGCTCGCTGGTCAAACGAATGTCGGTTGCGGGAATTGCCGCCGGTGCCGACGGTCTGTTCGTCGAAGTTCATCCTAATCCGGATCGCGCCCTGAGCGACGGATATCAGACGATTACCCCGGGAGAACTCGGGCAGATCGTTGCCGCATCGCGAACCGTCTACGAGACGCTGGCGGACTACGATGAAGCTCCCGTCGATCTTGCTGCAGCTGGCGAACTGTCTGTGACAGATCATGACAGCGCTGTCGTCTTCACCGCTTGATCGGACGATCTGAGGCCTGCTTGAGTCAGGCACTGTCGCGACATCTTCGATGTTCGCGACAGTCACCCGCAAGAATTGTCTGGCCCTGTGCGAAACAGGCAAAGATGGGAACACTTCTGCCTTTTTCCGATCTTGCCAGCAACCGTGCCTTTGATTCAGTAATCTTCACCGATGCTCAGCGCTTCCCCGACACGCAGACTAAAGGAATCAAACACGGTCCGATGTGCACCTCCGTAAGCGCCTATCGGGTCGAATTTGGTGGCTGCCGATGGATTTCCTTGCAGACACCAACCGAACAGGAAGCAGGCAATGGGCGAATTCAAATCGGCAATGGCGAACGACGGCCAACGGAGTGCAGACCGGGCATTCAGAACGCAGTTCTCCAATATGGTTGCCAGACTCGCTTTTGGCTCTCGCAGCCAAAAGGTCGAGCCTTTGCCCCAACCATTTGCCGCGATGCCGGAGCACTATGTCTCAGTTCGTCCGTCCTGGTCGAAACACATCCCGGAGCGAACATTTCCGGAGTCCTCGCCATCGAGTGACGTCATTCTTACCAAATCCGATGGTGGTTCCGTTCGGCTGGAGCAACTCGCAGGCGACACGACGCTGCTGCTGGTTGTCGACCGGGCCATGTCTCTGCTTCCCGGACTTGGCCATCGCATTCTGCGCCGGGCCGAGACGCTCGGTTTTGGAGTCCGGCTGATTTGTGTTGTCGACCAGCCTCAATCCAGCCTGGAGTTCGCCTACCGGGATCCGCAGCATCGCATTCGCGCACTCGCCGGAGGGTTCCAGGCACCGTTCCTGTTGTCGCTGGACACGCGGGGTCATGTCTTCGACATCATGTCGGAATCAGACGCCATCATGCACTGGTTATGGAATGATCCGAGACCCCATTCGATGCGCGCCTACGGCGCTGTTTCCATGGACGATCTTGTCGTATAGAACACCTTTGATTCACCAATATTCCAGAATGCCTGCAGTTCCTGTTCCTTGACTTTTGGGGTAGCGAACCAGACACTGAATGGACTGAAGCATCTCGAACAAAGCCGGATGTTTCAGCTGATCGGCCTTGGTCGATCGCTGCTCCGGTGCCGTGGGGTGGCTGGAAACGCAGAAATGCATCTTTTCAGTTCTCTCAGGAACCCGGTCAGTAACCATCTCCGGTTGCTGATCAATTGGCTTCAGGTTAACGAATGC
>JBBJOX010000099.1:3520-9448 GCA_037724245.1 Thermomicrobiales bacterium
GCCGGTTGCCTTGTAAGCGGTCTCGCGCAACGTGAGATTTTCGACGGGGTTCTGCCGAAGCAGTTTCGGCGTTAGCCTTCGACAGCTTGAGACGTTTGCCTTTCCCAGGGCGGCGACCTGGCATGAATGCTTCAGCGATAAGAAAATGGCGGTCCCTCTCACGAGGGGCCGCCGTTTTATCATTGGTCGCCATGTCGCCAGTGCTCTCAGCCAGTCGGCCTGATCGAAGAGTCGCGCTTGCCAGACTACTCGAGGCTTTCTCCGCAGTTGGCACAGAACGTCGCCGCCGGTGTGATCTTGCGGCAGTTCGGGCAGACAACCCGTCCACCGGCGTCGCCTAGAGCAGCACTGTCAATTGCCACTGCTGCAGTCACGACGCGTCGGTATATGACGAAGACAGCTCCGGCTATCAGAAGATTCCAGAGGAACTCGACGCTGACACCTGCCGGCTGAAGCTGAATCGTTCCGAGCGAGAGCAAGAGCCAGGCGCCGACGCTTGCCGCGGCCGGCAGAATCATCCCGTTGATATCGGCATCACGCATGTACCGCCAGATTGCGGTTCCCAGCATCGCACCGCCAAGGGTGATGATGACTGGCTTGACGATCAGCACGGCAAAAATGATCAAAGTCCAGTCGGAAACCGAATTGTAGGGAAGCCCGTCGGAAACACCCGGCGAAAGGAAGACGATCAGCGTACCGATGGCGAAGCCGGTTGCGCTGATCATTCCGAGAATCGTGCCGTCCATGATCTCGTTGCGAAAAATCGCGTATCGACGCAGGGCGATCGGCAAGGCAATGATCGCTGCCAGCGCAATGATCGGCAGCAGGATGCCGTTCAGGAGCCAGACCAGGAAATTCGCGTTACCGCCGGCATCCGCGTAGCGGCCACCGAACCCGAAGGCACCAAAATTGAGGTTACCAAAATTGAACCACTGTTCGCGCATGATCCAGGACGAAAGCCAACCCAGAATCAATCCGACGACGAGCCCAACGCCGCCAACGCCAAGGAGAATCATCGGAGGTTCGGTTTCGAAGACGTCCTGCCGCATGACTGAAAGGACGACGATCAGCGGGACCACGAACCCGAGCACCATCAGAGCAAACCCGGAGTTGTCTGCCAGCAGACTGATCAGGGCAACGACGAGTGCGATGCCAACAATGGCTCGCTGGGTGCTGGTCGCGACGAGCCCGGACGCCGGCTTGAGGGCTGTTTCGACGGGGTTGAAGTAGCGGCCGAAGAACGAACCAGCCTTCTTGTTCCAACCGGAACCGATCGAGGTCAGGCGGGAGGGAATGGCCGAACCAGCAGCCATACCCTCGGCCGTTGGTTCTGGTTCTGGCTGCTCTGCAGCGTCAGTTGGCTCATCTGTTGCCGGCTCGGGAAACTCGGCTTCGAGCACATCGTCGATATCGGCGGTTTCCGCAGATTGAGGAGCGTCTCCAAAATCGTATAAATCCGGTTCGGTCGCGCTGTCTGCTTCCTCGTCGATTGGATCTGTGTAATTCGTCTGTGACGCTTCGGCAGATTCCAGAGCAAGTTTTTGATCGGCGACAGCGTGATCAGGATCGTCGTCCTTCACTGCTGCCGGAGGGTTGCTGGCACCAGCATTCGCGGAGGACACGTCCGGCTTTGGAGCATCGTCCTCCAGACTTTCGTCATCGTCGTACCACTGATCCCGGTCGAGGTGTTTGTAAGTGTGTTGGTCGTACTCCGGGGACGTTTCAGTGCCTCCGGATTCCGGATTCCGTTTGGACTGATCGTCCGACATGGAAGGAGCCTTTCTACACCGGTTCGGACTGAACCAGCCTTGTTTGCGCTCGGGAATATATTCACTTCAGGCATCTGCGATGATGCAAAGATATCCGTCAATCCTAGTGCAGGGTGAAGTAGACTGCCAATCGAAACGTGTTTGGAAATCAGTCTGCAGTTAACATCAGGGGGCCCGCACTACAGATGAGCCTTCTGCAGGCAATTGGTTTGATCGCCTATGGCATGGGAATCGGTGTTGCCTTGGCGGCACCCGTCGGACCCATCAACGTCGAGATCATTCGTCGGGGGATTCAGCATGGTGCCTGGAGCGGATGGCTGGTTGGTCTCGGTGCTCTCTCTGCCGATACGATCTTTGCTGCCCTGATTGTCAGCGGGTTAACGCAATTTGCCGATAGTCCGTCCCTGCGGGCTCCGCTGTTTCTGGCTGGCGCGGCCATGCTCGGCAGTGTCGGATACATGAGTCTGCGAACGGCGATCAGCCGAGAACAGTTGCTGGAAGGAACGTCGCGGAGCCGGACGAGATCCTATGTCACCGGTTTCCTGATGGCGGCTCTCAATCCAATGGGAATCGTCTACTGGCTCTCGGTCGGATCGGCACTGGTTGCAGAATCGGTCGAGAAAGTCGGGCGTTCCGGTTCCCCGGTTCTGGTTGGTGGCGTATTTTTCGGTATCTTCTGCTGGGTCACGTTGTTGGCGATTCTGGTTCGGGCAGGTCGGCGGTTCGTGACCGAGCGGGTCATGCAATGGATAACAGGGCTGGGCGGTGTGCTCCTGATAGGGTTCGCTCTCTGGTTCGGTTTCCAGGCACTTCGGAGTCTAGATGTCGTTTGAATCTCATCAGCTGCGGCGCCAGCTGCTGGATCGCCGAGCGTTAATCGCGGCCAGCATTACCGGTGGCATCGGGATCGCATCCGCTCGGGTACTTGCGCAGCCGGGTCAATCGACGCCGGTTCCGCCAGGCACACCAGTTGCGAGTCCGGTTTCGAGCCCGGTCGCCAGCCCAACCCCGGAACCAACGCAGCCACTTCCGCAGCTCCCGGACGCGAGTCCTGCGTCCCCGCTGCCCCTGACCGTGATTCGCGATCAACGTCCTATCGAGACTTCTGCTCCGGTTGCCGGCGGCAGGGTTCGAATGCACGTTCAGTCAGCCAATCTTGATGACTTCTCGCCGGTCAGTTTCCGTCAGGATTTTCAGATCGCCTGTAGCCTCTACGATCCGCTCGTCTGGCTCGACGATGTCACCTGCGAACCCCAACCGTGGCTGGCTAATTCCTGGTCGTGGACGGCGGATGGACTCGAGCTGACGTTGCTGATCCGGGATGATGTCCGTTGGCACGATGGAACGCCGCTGACTGCTGCCGATATCGCGTTTTCGCTGACGGTGTACCAGGAGGACTACGCCAGTGCCGTCAGCGGGTTTTTCTCGCTGGTGACAACGATCGCGAGTACCGACGAGCGCTCGGTCGTCGTGACGTTCGCGGAGCCTGATGGGGGATTTCTGTTCAATGCCGGAAATCTGCTGATGTTCCAGAGTCGGCAGTATGGATTTGCCTGGAGCAGCCGACCACTGGGCGAACGATCGCTCAACGGGTACGACTGGTCGGAAAACTTCCCGGTCGGAACCGGTCCGTGGCAGTTGCAAGAACAAACGGAGACCGGGTTGACGCTGCAGCGATTCGATGACTACTGGAGTGATGCGCCGCATCTGGATCACCTGATCCTGATGGCCGAAGATGATCTCGAAACGCAGCTGGACATGTGGAAGCAGGACGAACTGGATATCGTCTGGCCGATTCCTCCAGCCGACACCAACGATCTGGTTTCGGAAGAAGGCCGCCTCTACGCCGCTGATTCGCTTCGTTCGATGTTTGCTGCCTATAACTTCGAGAATCCGGCACGGCTGACACCGTCACTGATGTCCAGTCTCGAATTGCGTCAGGCGTTACTGCTGGCAATGGATCGGGAGCGATACCAGCGCTCGATCTTTGGATCATTCATCGATACGACACAGGCCGGATCGATCAGCCAACCGTGGGCCAGAGACGAGCGGATCGCCAATCCAGTTCGAAATGTAGATGTGGCCAACCAGTTACTCGATTCACTCGGCTGGGTCGACAGAGACCTTGATGGCATCAGGGAGACTCCGGAGGGCGACGCATTAGCGTTGGTCGCCATCGTTCAGAACGACGCTCCAGCAGAACTGATCACGATATTGCAATCGCTGGACAGTGATTTCCGTGACATTGGCGTGTCGTTGATAGTCGATATTCTGGATCCGACTGCCTGGGCCGAGCGCTGGGTCGTCACCCGTGACTATGATCTGATTGCCTACAGTTTGCTTGGATACGGTGCCTTCAACGAGTTCGACCTTTATGGTTCGGCGTGGGATATCCGGAGCAATCAGGCGGGCTGGAATCCTGGAGGGTATGCGAACGACATCGTCGATGCTGCATTGGCAGAGTGGTTCGGCGCATTCGAGATCGATGACATGAGACTGGCACTCTACAAACTGCAACGTGCGGTGACAGACGATCCTTTCGGTTTGTTCTTCGGATTCCCGCAGGATCCGATACTGGTTCGTCCTGGCCTGCTCGGATACCAGCCGAACAAGATGTGGCAGGGATGGAACACCCGCTTGCTCTGGAAGCCAACGTCGGAATGACCCATCGCGGGTGACGAGAGGACTCGATATGGCCACCAAGGATTCGCTGATTTTGGCAATCGATCAGGGAACGACCTCGTCACGAGCTGTCCTTTTCGATAGCACGCAGGCTCCTGTATTTTCGGCTCAACGGGATATCACCCTGCTCTACCCGCACCCGGGATGGGTGCAGCAGAATGCCGATGAACTCTGGCGGATCACGCACGACGTCGCGAATCAGGCAGTCGAAGCGGCAACCAGAAACATTCTCGGGATTGGCATCACCAACCAGCGTGAAACGACGATTCTGTGGGATCGGGCGATAGGGAAACCCTGCGCCAATGCCATCAATTGGCAAAGTCGCGAAACCTCGCCGATCGTCGAAAGCATCGTTGCACGAGGCATGGCAGACACCTATCAGGCCATCACCGGTCTCGTTCCCGACGCCTACTTTTCCGCCACGAAAATCGCGATGATGTTCGAGCGCGATCCGCAACTGCGGGAGCGGGCTGCTGCTGGCGACATCGCTTTTGGCACCGTCGACAGCTGGTTGATCTGGAAGCTGAGCGGGGGCCGGTTACACGTGACCGACTATGCCAACGCCTCCCGAACCATGCTCTACGACATACGCAAGCTCGAATGGTCCTCGGCCCTGCTCAGTGACCTCGATATTCCAGCTGCGATTCTGCCTGAAGTCGTCACGAATTCTGGTCTCATCGGCGAAACCGACGCCGATGTCCTGGGGATGACGTTGCCAATCGCCGGTACGGCCGGTGATCAACAATCGGCACTCTTCGGGCAGCGCTGTTTCCTTCCCGGTGAGGCGAAGAATACCTACGGCACCGGCTCCTTCTTGCTGATGCAAACCGGGACCGAGGCCATGGCCTCAACACACCGGATGCTGACGACGATTGCGTGGGGCATCGATGGTGTTGTCGAATACGCGCTGGAAGGGGCAATTTTCGTAACCGGAGCTGCGGTTCAATGGTTACGCGATGGTCTCGGGATTATCCGGAATGCCGCCGAAATCGAACCTCTGGCGGCAAGTGTCCGCTCGACTGAGGGTGTTTCGTTCGTTCCTGCATTGACCGGCCTTGGTGCTCCGCATTGGGACGCGCACGCCCGGGGAACGATTGCGGGAATCACCCGTGGCACCACCAAAGCGCATATCGCCCGCGCGACCCTGGAGGCAATCGCCTTTCAGAGTCGTGATTCGCTGCAAGCCATGCAATCGGACAGTGGAATCGAGCTTGCCGAACTGAGAGTCGACGGTGGCGCATCCGCAAACGACCTGCTGATGCAGATTCAGGCAGATATTCTTGGTGTCCCGGTTGTGCGTCCGGCAAATATTGAAACCACCGTCGCAGGGGCTGCCGCGTTGGCTGGCCTCGGACTGGGAGTCTGGTCGAACCGCGAGGACCTGGTTCGCGACGATGGGTCGGATCGTCGATTCGAGCCCGCCATCGACAATGACGAGCGTGAGAGCCGGTACGCCGAATGGAAAACTGTCGTCTCG
>JBBJOX010000100.1:0-3867 GCA_037724245.1 Thermomicrobiales bacterium
ACTTTCCGATTAGGGCATCGCCCTAGGCAACAAGGCCGTCGATCTCGACTTCGGCCCCGATCACCACCGCGCTGTTAAGGGGCAGGGTCGCGTAGCCGACCGCAGTCCGGGCGTGGGCACCGATATCGGCACCATAGAGCTCGATGATGAAATCGGAAAATCCGTTGATCACATTAGTCGTCTGCGTATACCCTGGATCGGCGTTGACCATCCCCGTCACCATCAGCCAGGCGGTCACGCGATCGAGATCGCCGAGTGCTCGCTTGAGACTCCCAAGGATCGAGAGCGCGACAAGCCTCGCTGCCGCCTGCGCATCCTCGAGGCTAACCTCACTCGGAACCTTGCCGTAGGGTCCCTTCGCTGTTCCATCCGGATTGCGCGATCCATGACCCGCAATGTAGGCACGATTGCCGCGCACCCGGACCCACGTGAACGGCGTCCGCAGGATTGTCGAGGGATCGGCGGCCTGCGGCAGAACAAGTCCGAGTTCGTCGAGCTTCTGTTCAATCAGCATCTGGTAATGTCCTCTGGTTCAGATCGATCGTTTGCGGCAAACGTAGGCTGCGTAAAAAAACGATTCCCGTTCGTAGGCGGCCACAATGTCGAACCCGGCGCGTTCGATCATCGGTTCGAGCAACCAGGTAAACGTACTGAACTCTTCTCGAATATGGATCTCGAGTTCCTGCCTCGTCCAGCCACGATCGGATGTTGCCGAGGCATTGCCGAGCCAGCGATCGAATTTCGCCTCGGCATCCTGCGGTTCGAAGGAATAGACGAGATCCCGCAGCAACAGCGTGCCACCCGGCTTGAGGAACGACGCCATGCGATTCAGCGCAATCGCCTTCCAGAAATCTGGCAGATGGTGCAGGGCGTGTCGTGAATACACGAAATCCGCCAGATCACCCGTGTGCTCGTAACTGAGGAACCCGGCATGAACAAGTTCGATCGTTCTCGCGGGCGAGGTGTTGATTCGCGTTTGCAGTGACGCCAGCATCTGCGCCGAAATATCGACGGCGATAACGCGCGCCGCAACCGCGGCGGCCGCCAGAGCGAACGTCCCGGTTCCCGCTCCCAGATCGATCACCGTGTGATCCGATTGCAACCCGGCGGCGATCAGCAGATCAAGATCGGGTTTTGGATCGGTTTGGGCTTTCTCATCATAGCCAGGGATGTACCCGGGATCGAGATGTTCAGGTCCCGCGTAGTCCATTTCGTTCGGTTGCCAGGCGTGCAGGGTCATGGTGTGTCTCCGAATGCACGGTCATACGCATCGATCCACGTCTCGTATCCGCAGGCTGATTGCCCGGCGATCATCGCTCGCGACATCGCCGGCACCAGCTGCTTGTCGCGATTGACGATACGCTGATGCGTTGTCAGATCGCTGGCTGTCACCAGATCGCGGTACCAGCCGATCTGATCGATCAACGCGAGGTGAAATGGAATGGCTGCAGCCGGCGAATCGATCTCATCGAGTTCATTGATGAGCGCTTCCAGGGATGACGCAATCGCCCGATTCTGGTCCGCCGGAAGTCCGAAGGTCCCGGCCGGATTGTTCTGAACCGCACGATAGCCTTTGTTTTCGGAGAGCAGATCCTCAATTGTTTCGAAATATACATCCACTCCGTCACAGGCAGAGACAGCCGCAGGTGACGCCATCGAAGCAGCTTCGGGAGAAGAATCCGGCGTCGCGATCTGACCGGAGTACCAGATGCCAAACAACCCGATCGCAAGCAACACCTTCACGATTGAACTCTCCTGATCACGCATGGACGACGCTATCAGTTTACGTGCGGATTCCGCAGAGGGCGACCTGTCGCGCTGATACCAGCAGGGCATTGCTGTGTAGCCCAGTGGTTCACGGCATCTTCACAGGAATCCCACCGTTTGACCGGAGATTTTGCCGAAGAAAGCCACCATGCTGAAACCGAACATTCGAGACATTCGAACGACCGGAAATCGGTTATTCCCGGCTCATCCGTGAAAGGGCCCACGAGCATGGCGACAACCTACCAGACACCATCGACACGAAACTCTGGATTTCGGCTCGGTTCGGCAACCCGCAAGAGCGTACTGATCATTCATATCGTTTCCAGTGTCGGCTGGATGGGACTGGATATTGCCCTGGCCTTTCTCCTGCTGACGGCGCTCTGGACTGACAGCGGAGTGACTGCTGCCAGCAGTTACAACGCGGTCGCGATTTTTGCTCCGATTTCATTGCTGGTGCTGAGCGCCCTGATGCTCATCTCCGGTCTCGTCCTCGGTTGGGGCACCAAATGGGGCCTCATCCACTACTGGTGGGTTTTCGTCAAACTGCTGGTCGCACTGCTGATGACGGGTCTGGTCTGGTTCAGCCTGGCACCGGAACTGACGGCGATCGAAACGCAGCAGGCGACATTGAGTGCCGATGAGATTCGGCAGCAGCTTGGTTCGGCCCCGACGCAATTACTCTTCCCGCCGTTTGTTTCCTTTGCCCTGCTTGGAATCTCGGTTGTCCTCTCCAAGTTCAAACCGTGGGGCAAAACGGGGTTGAACAAGGTGGCGCCGGACCGGACCAAATAGCCCATTAAGTGCGGCATCGTGGTAGGCTGTCCCATCACACGTTTCAACGAGATGAGGACCGACCGTGGCGCTGCTCTACCGACAGCTATGCGACGCCATTTTGGAGGAAATCCAGAGTGGAAAGCTGAAACCAGGTGATCCCGTCGCATCCGAACTCGAACTCGCCAGGCAGTTTGGTGTCAGCCGCATCACCTCGAAGCGAGCCCTCGATACGCTTCGCCAGGACGGTATCGTGGTGCGTCAACGCGGCCGGGGCACTTTCGTTGCCAAAGCAACTTCCCGTCCGGCAGATCCGGTGCCGTCGACGAATCCGCCTCGTATCGGGTTCGTGGTTCCGGACATGTCGGACACGTTCGGGATCCGGATGCTGGCCGGGATCGAGGAAGAGGCCCGCGACCGCGGCTACCAACTCGTGCTCCGACGAACCCAGGGGGTCGTCGAAACCGAATCGAGAGCGATTGCCGAGTTCGTCGCGTCTGGAGTCAACGGCTTGATCGTGTTTCCAGTTCATGGCGAGTTCTACAACGCAGAGCTCCTGAAACATGTGATCGCCGGATTTCCGGTGGTTCTGGTGGATCGGGAGCTTCCGGGCATCCCTGTATCTTCAGTCTCGACAGACAATGCCACCGCTGCACGATTGCTGACCAATCACCTGATCGAGCACGGCCACACATCACTGGCCTTCGTTTCACCGCCGCCGAACCGTACATCGAGTATCGAACAGCGACTGTCCGGGTTTCGCCAGGCCCTGGCAGCGCGAGCGCTTGGCGTCGAACTCACCGCGTTGACGTCGACACTTCCTGGCGTGTCGATAGAACGGGACCTCGAAGCAGATCGGCAGCGAGTGCTGCAGTTCTTCGCGCTCCATCCAGAGGTCACCGGTATTGTTGCCTGCGAATGCACGATGGCCCTGCTGATCGAGCTTGTCCTCTCCGAGGCTGGTTTGCCAGTTCCGGAAATCGCCTGCTTCGATTCTGTCCACGAGCCGTTCGATCGATTTCGTTTCCCGTACATCCGTCAGGACGAACACGGTATCGGCGTCTCCGCCGTCCAGTTGCTGATTTCCCACATGGACTCACCGCGTCAGGTGCAGAATCTCACCATTCCCCATCAGCTGATTCTGCCGCACGCAATACCGCCCGCAGTGCGCATAACCCATCTGGAATCCCAGCCGATGGCAAGAGGCTAGCCTACAAGGCCACTCCTAACCGTTCTCTCGCTCCCGCACCCGCACCCGCTCCGCCAGAAGTTCGGCGAGATGGCGGACTTCGATGCGTTTGCCCTGAGCGTCGAGTCCTCCGCGCAGGT
>JBBJOX010000100.1:3877-9341 GCA_037724245.1 Thermomicrobiales bacterium
AACCCACAGCAAAGCGTGTTTTCTTCGAGTTCCGCAATCGAATCACCCATCACGTCCTCGATCAGATACCGTGGCTCGCTGGAAAGGCCCAGCGCGTTCAGTCCCTGGCAGGAGTCGTGATAGGTGACTGTTCGTGCCTCACCCTCAAGTGCGCTGAGACTTCCCTTCTCGACCCTGGCGTGAAGCACGAGGAAGGTCGTGAAATCAACGATTCTCTCCGAAAGCCGCTGCGCGCGAGGAAGCCATTCCGCATCGTCTCGAAACTGATGCAGGTAGTCCTGCGCCAGCACCGCGACACAGCTGGCACTACCGGACACGATGAAATCGGCGTCGACTCGCTCTAGTTGGATAATTGTCTGGATCGCCATCTTTCTGGCGTTGGGCAGATCGCCGGAGTTCTGGGCCGGCAGTCCGCAGCAGTGCAATCCCGCGGCTGGAACGATCGTCAATCCAAGCGATGTCAGCACCGTGGCGACCGCCTGCGCCTGCTCGGGATAAAGGCGATCCGTCATGCAACCCGGGAATATCGCGACCGACTTGCCGGCAACTGCGCTCGAAAGCAACGACTTTGCTGCCGGAGTTTCGACGGACAACTGCAGGTCCCGGGCTGGCTGCGCCACGAGTGCCGGAAGACTCCGCCAGCGAGTTTGCGTTCGTATGATCGGCATCGAGCGAACGCGGAGATACGGCCGACCACGAGTCAACGGGAGTTGGGCCCGGGCCGCGATCCTGAACATGACGTTCATCAGTCTCGGGCGGGCATAGGCATTCAGCACGATACGCTTGGCGCGTTTGATTCCCTTCTTCTCGGCGACCATCGCCCGCACATCGAGTATTTGCCGTGGCAACGGAATGTGAACCGGACAAACGGTTTCGCAGGCGTTGCATGACAGACAGAGACTTTGCGGCCCGGCCGCAGCTTCGATTCCATGGTGGAACGGGGTTACCACCAAGCCAATCGCGCCGGAGTAGATGTGCCCAAAGACGTGTCCGCCAAGTTCACGGTACGGCGGGCAAACGTTGGCACAGGCAGCACAGCGGATGCAGTGTAGCGCCTCGCGAAACTCCGGTTTGGCCCGCATCGCGCGTCGTCCGTTATCAACCAGCACGATGTGCATCTCGTGTCCGGGTGTCGGACCGTGGATGAACGTGGAGTAGACGGTCAATCGCTGCGCCGTGGCACTCCGCGCCAGCAGACGAAGCTGTGTCATCGCATCCTCATACGTTGGCACGAGCTTTTCGATTCCGGCCAGAACTACGTGTACCGGAGGGATCGACGAGGTCAGGCGGCCGTTTCCCTCGTTCGTCACCATCATCACGGTTCCGGCTTCGGCGATCAGGGCATTGGCACCGGTGATACCCATTCCTGCGGCGAAGAAGACATCCCGAATCTCATCCCTCGCCGCTGCTACCTGCTCTCCGACATCCTCTCGCGAAATCTCGCGTCCGAGTCGCTCTGTGAACACATCGCCAACCTGTTGCCGGGCGAGGTGAATCGCCGGCATCACCATGTGACTCGGTCGTTCATGGCGAAGCTGGACGATCCACTCGCCGAGATCGGTCTCGACGACCTCGACACCATCGTGAAGGAACTCGTGGTTGAGTTCGATTTCCTCACTGACCATGGATTTGGACTTGGCGACGAGTTTCACATCGTGCTGCCTTGCGATCTCGCGGATGATCGCGGTCGCATCGTCGGCGGTTTCCGCAAAGTGGATCGTTGCTCCGGCATCCCTGGCGCTGGAGACGAACATCGCCAGGTAATCGTCGAGATGATCGATTGCCTCGGTCTTGGCTGCTTTCATCCGACCGCGCAACGTCTCGAAATCAACCTCGGCCATTACATCGGATCGCGATTGCCGCCACGCCTGCTGAAAGTTGGTCAGGTTATTCGCGAGGCGTGGATTCGCCATCGCCGTGTCGAACCGTTCATCGAACGGCGGCTCGACATCGAGGTGCAGCAGCTTCGCGGGATCGGTAATCATCTGCTTACTCCAGAACGTCGACGAGGATTACGTGAAAGACAGCCGGACCCTGTACTCCGACGGTGAGTTGCCGTTCGATATCGGCGGTCCGGCTAGGACCGGTGACGAGTGTGGCGTAGGACGAACCGAGAGCCGACACGTCGCGCAGCACCGGTGCGGCCTCGTCGAGCCCGATCAGCAGGTCGGAGGTACGACAGAGAACGATCAGCGTCTGCGTCATAAGGCTGACCGAACGCTCGGCGAGTGATGGCTCGACCAGCAACGACGAGCCAGTTTCGGCGATGGTATGGCGCGCCACGGTCAGACCGAGCGGTTGATCGCGAACCGAGGTCGGATCGCCATCGACACGAACATCGAACCCCGCCTGCACCATCGCCTGAACGAGCATCGGTGCCTGCGCCTGCACCGTTGGCGACGTCCAGACCACTTCGACGCCGGCGGCGAGGATGACGAGTGTCTCAACTGCTTCTGCCGGGTTGGCTGCCCGGTGCGTCTGACCACCCGCCGACGCCAGTCTCGAGGTGAAGTGATCGATCAGGTCGGTCGCATCGCTCATGGATATTACAGCGTCGCTCCGATGATCCACGGGTTGAACTCTTCCTCACCGAGTCCCGAAATCTCACTCTTGCTTTGCTTGCCGGAGGCGACGGCGAGAATCTCCTCGAAAATCTCCATCCCCATTTCCTCGAGGGTCAGGCCATCGAGCATGCGGCCGGCGTTGATATCCATGTCCGGTTTCTGGTTGGCGAAGAGTTCGCTGTTGGTGGCGACCTTGATACTCGGCGACGGTTTGAATCCGAATGCCGACCCGCGACCTGTTGTAAACACGATCACGTTGCAACCACCGGCCACCTGACCTGTGGCAGAAACCGGATCGTAGCCGGGCGTATCCATGTGGATGAAGCCGCGACCGGTGATCCGCTCGGCGTAATCGATCACGTCAGTCATCGGTGTCGTGCCCGCCTTGGCGATTGCCCCGAGCGATTTTTCATAGATCGTGGTCAATCCCCCCAACTTGTTGCCCGGGGACGGGTTATTGTCGATCGAGGCACCGAACATCGAAGTGTAGTTTTCCCACCAGTGAATCTTGTCGACCAGTTTCTGCCCGACTTCCTTGCTCACAGCGCGTCGGGTCAGAATGTGCTCCCCACCGTAAACCTCACTCGTCTCACCGAGAACAACCGTCGCGCCCTGCTTGACGAGGAGATCGCTGGCGTAGCCGAGGGCCGGATTCGCGGTGACGCCCGACCAGCCGTCGGAACCACCACATTGCAGGGCAAGGACGATTTCGGATGCTGGAATTGGCTCGCGGACGGATCGATTCGCCTCGGGCAGCAAGCGCTCGATCGCGGCGATCCCGGCTACGACGGTCTTCTCGAATCCGCCGTCCAGCTGAATCGTCAGTACGGTTGGCGTATTCTCGCCACCGAGACCAGTGTTGGCGATCAGATCCTCCGCCTGGTTGGTTTCGCAGCCGAGACTCAAGATCAGGTACGCCGCCACATTTGGGTGATCGACGATCCCGGCCATCGTTCGTTGCAGCATGCCCAGATAATTCGATCCGTAATGGGCACCGCAACCACCCTTGGTCGGAAACGCAATGACGCCATCGACATTCGGATATTGCTCACGGAACTCGGGCGTATCGAAGTGCTCCGCCACACGGCGCACGGCGGTCGACGAACAGTTGACCGTTGCGACGATCCCGACGTAGTTCCTCGTTCCGAACCGACCGTCTGGCCGCCGGAACCCCATGAAGGTGCGACGTTCCGCCTCCGGCACCAACTCGACCGGAACGTAGTCTTCCGTAAATCCGTAATCCAGTTCGAGTTCGCCCTGGTGAACTTCCGTGTTCTGAACGTGAACATGGCTGCCAGCTGCGATATCCACCGAGGCAAAGCCGATGATCTGTCCATAGCGGCGAACCGGCTGGCCCTTGGCCACGGCGTGGATCGCGATCTTGTGTCCTTGCGGAATCATCCCGCCAATCGTGAGTTCGCTATCTGCCATCTGGATCTTCGACCGTGGCAGAAGTGCTTGCTTGGCGATGATGACATCGTCTGCCGGGTTTAGCAGAACGGCGACTTCACCGAGCTGAAATGTCTTGCGGCCGGAACCGCCCATGAGCTGTGTGGGTGTGGATGCCATGATGTCGGGAGTCCTTTGGTTTAGTGGATCAGCGGGCGGTTAAACCACCGTCGATCACCATTTGAGCGCCGGTCACGTAAGCGGCTTCGTCTGATGCGAGATAGAGCGCGAGTGGTGCTATTTCGTCCGGTCGGCCCATGCGACCGAGTGGTTGCCGTGCATGGAGCTGTTTCCGCGTTTCCTCTACTTCACCGGCATGATACCGCTGCAGATATCCTTCGACGAAGGGAGTTTCGACAGTGCCTGGGCAAATGCAATTGCAGCGGATACCGTGTTCGACAAAGTCCATCGCCGTCGATTGCGTCATAGAAATCACGGCCCCCTTGGTCGTACCGTAGGCGAAGCGACGCGTCACCGCGACCTGACCTGCGATCGAGGCGATATTGACGATCACTCCACCAGGCGGGTCCTGCGCGATCATCTGGCGAACCGCTGCATGTGAGCAGTTGTAGACACCATAAACATTGACCGCCATCAAACGGGCGAAATCATCTGGCGACGTCTCGATCAGGCTTCCTACCATCCCGATCCCGGCGTTGTTGACCAGCACATCGATTCGTCCCGTCGCTTCGACAATGGACGCAACTGCAGCCGATGCGGAATCGAGACTCGTCACATCGAGGGCGACAACGTTGGCCGTGCCCCCTGAGGTCGTAATCTCATCCGCTACCGACGAGGCGCCGTCGGAATTGATATCACCAATGAAGACCGCCGCACCCTGCGCCGCAAACAGCACGGCGATCTCCCGTCCGATGCCGGATCCGGCACCGGTCACAAGAGCCGCTTTTCCATCGAGTCTGAACACAAATCCCCCTTCATATGAAGGTGCAGAAGCCCGGGCAGGCATATATGGCAAAGAACATTATCGTCCACTGTATACAGCCAAATGCGATCACCGTACAGAGGCGTGCCGCTTTCGGAGTGCGGTTATCGCTCGGGCGCAGGCACCACTGCGTTACGAACTCACCTTCTGCGCGTGCAGCGGTCCCAACCATGGATTCGTAGGATCGGAGATCATTAGCGCCTCGATCAACCAGTCTCGCTGCGTTTCATCGAGCTTCGGCAACGCCAACGCGAAATCGAACTCGTCCTTCGGGCGGCGCCCTTTCGATTTGAAGAGGAGTTGGAGCTCGGGTGCGAGGAGTGGAAGTCCGCGACGAGTGACGGTCAACCGATCGATCCGGCCCCGAACGGCGGCATCCCTTCGGTAAACCCAATCGTCCCCGTCCTCGTCGAGAATCATGAATTGCATTGCCCAGGGCGACTCTGGCGTCGGCCGACACCAGATGTCGTGCACTTCGGGTGGAAGCGATTCTCCCACCTCCCACAAA
>JBBJOX010000101.1:0-9286 GCA_037724245.1 Thermomicrobiales bacterium
CAACGTTCAGGATCAGGTTGTCGAGAATCGCCATGAAAAGAGCCGTGCACGCCGCAGCCAGCGCAAACCACTTCATGTTGGAATCGTTTACCCGGTTGGAAAGCCCACCATTTCGTGCCACTCGTTCACTCCTCTTCGTTCATAACGTTCCGGCTCTGCCGGTCCCTGACATCTTGACGAAGCACTCCCGCCCGAATCGACACGTACAACGGCGTCGAACCAACTCCACCACCTTATCCAACAATGAGGACACTTACAGTCCTCATTAAATTTCCTGATTCCTCGGAGTTCCGGGAAGGTCCGTCTCACGGCGATGGAGAGTCGCCGGTTCAGCGATTGCGAACTCTGCACAGTTCCGTTCTATTGGCAGTCCGTGCCAAAGATCGTGCATTGTTCCAGTAGCAATCTTTATGGATCGAACGTCAAAAGTCGCTAAGAAATTGCTGCCCATTCGTACAGGTTCTCGCGAAGGTATCGATCAGGTGCGTGTAATTTCCGGTTCGGCCAAGGGCCGTCGGCTCAAAGGCCCTCCATCTCACGCTACGCGCCCGATGACCGACAAGATCAAGGGGGCGGTCTTCAACGCCCTGCTCTCCCTCGGCGTGGAGCCGGTCAGTGTGCTCGATCTCTATGCCGGAACGGGAAGCCTCGGTATCGAGGCGCTGTCTCGCGGGGCCAAACACGCAGACTTTGTCGATATGGGTCGGGATCAGGTCGCGACGATTCGGGCCAACCTGACATCGACCGGTTTCGCCGGTCAGGCAAATGTTCATCCGATGCCGGTCGAGCAGTTTCTGAGGCGAATGTCTGGCCGATACGACTTCGTGATCCTCGATCCTCCGTATGCCGATCCGGAGATCATTCCGGTGCTGACCATGGTTTCTGGTTCCCACTTGGTACAATCAGGCGGAATTGTGGTCATCGGTCACTCTCCCAGGGTGACATTGCCCGACCAGCTCAACAGATTGGAGCGCCTGCGTTTGCGGTGTCATGGTGACAGTTGCTTTTCGATCTATGAAGTTGGTGACGATTTGACCGGGGATGCGGCATGACACTGGCGATCTATCCCGGAAGTTTCGATCCGGTAACAAATGGACATCTGGATGTCGCACTTCGTGCAGCCAAGCTGTTCGATCATCTCGTGATCTGCATTTACGAAGGGTCGAACAAGTCGAGCGCCCTGTTCCCGACCGCCGAACGGGTCGAACTGGCGCGAAGTGCGATCGCCTCCAGCAAGCACCCGTGGGCAAATCGGGTGACGGTCGACAGCTTCTCGGGTTTGGCCGTGGAGTACGCGAAATCGCTCGGCGCGAGTACGATCGTCCGTGGGCTACGGGCGGTTTCGGACTTCGAGTATGAGTTCCAGTACGCTCACATGAATCATCATCTGGCCGACGATATCGAAATGATCTGCCTGATGACATCGTCCCGGCACAGCTTTATCAGCTCGAGCATGATTCGGGAAGTATCTCGTCTGGGTGGCAGTGCCGATGGTCTGGTGCCGGCAAATGTCGCCGTGGCACTCCGGGAGCTGATGGCTCAACGTCGTGGAAATGTGGTTACAGATGGACTCTGATCGAACTCGGGGCGATCGCTATGATCGCGAAGAATCGCAAATGCAGTCGTCTGGCAGCGCCGACATCCTCTACCTCGTGGATCGACTCGAAGAACTTGTCAGCATCGGGAAACGAGTCCCCTTCAGTGCACGGGTCATGGTCGAGGAAGATGAGTTCCTGGCGCTCGTCGATCAGTTGCGGGTGGCCGTTCCCAACGAGATCAAGCAAGCCCAGCGCGTGATCAAGGAACGCGAACGGATCATTGGCGAAGCGCAGGAGGAAGGCAACCGGATCGTGGTTCGGGCGCGGGACCAGAGCGAAATCCTGGTTGCCCAAACGACCATCCTCGCCGACGCCCGCCAACGAGCCGAGACAATCCTGCGGGATGCAGAAGAAGACCGACAGCGAACCCGCGGCGAGATTGACGTCTTCGTTCTGCAACAACTGCAACTGGTTGAGGCCGCCGTTCGCCGCGGCATGGCAGTCATGGAAGATGCGGTCGAGCAGACAATCGAGACACTCAGCGATGCCAAGGAAGCAGTCGCCGACGAACTCTGATTGACGATGCTTTGACGAACTGGCCGTGCATCCCTATACTTGCTCTGTCGCGCCGGGTGGAAATCCCGGCGTCTTCGTGCGCTCGGTCGATCCATCGTTCGCACGGCTCTCGCATTTTACGGTGATTCCTATGTCAGCAGCCAACAATTCAGCACCCGACGTCCTCGACGACACGCGGCTCAATGTTGCTTCACTGCTCATGGAAACCACGGGCGCGACCCGGGATGTAGCGTTTGCCTTCGAATCGTTTCCTTTGGATGACGATCTGATCGCACGGAACGTCTCGGGGGAAGTTCGCTTCACGCGGCTGCAGAATCTCCTGCTGGCAACGGGTCGTCTGACAGGCTCGGTTACGCTCCAATGCGTGCGCTGCCTCGAAGAGTACGAACAGGACTTCGTCGCGAAGTTCACCGAGTTCTTCCGGCAGGCGGTCGATGTTCGATCAGGAGCCGTGATCAAGCCGGGAGACTACGAGGACGTTCTTGATGAGGACGATGGCGAAGACTCCGGATTCGGTATCGATGAAAATCACCAGCTCGATGTTGGTGAAGCGATTCGACAGTGGATCCTGCTCTCGCTGCCGATGCGGCCCAGTTGCGGAAAAACTTGCAAGGGTCCACTGCTGACAACAACTGAAACCCAACCGGCCGGCGACAGCCGATTCGCGGGACTGGCCGACCTGCTGGACGATGAGGACGTGTAAGCGTCCGGTCCAATGCAACAGAAATACCTGATGTCGCACGAACTGACTGCGACAGGAAGAGCTGAGAGGAACCACACATGGGCGCACTACCAAAGCAACGTATCAGTCGGGCACATCAGGGCAATCGCCGTCGCCATCACTACATCACACTTGCCTCGCTGGTTCCGTGTGCCAATTGCCGGGCCTTGAAGCAGGCGCATCACGTTTGCCCTCACTGCGGCGTGTATCGCGGTCGCCAGGTCATCGAGATCGAAGAGCGACGACGGGCCAAATCCTAAGTACCGCTGCTGCTTCTCAAGCAGCGGTGTCAGGAAGCACACCCAAAACGCGGGCAGTGTCCTTACCTGCCCGCTTTCTTCGTTTCAGGAAATTACTCCGCTTGAACGTGATAAGCCTGTAGATTTCTGGCACACTGTGGCGAGAATCGATGGTGTTGAAAAGGACGGGCGATGCCGCATGCTGCGATCACGGGTTGGGGTAAAGCCTTGCCCGAACGCATTCTGACGAACAGCGACCTCGCCAAGATGGTCGATACGTCTGATGAATGGATCGTCTCGCGTACCGGTATCCGTGCCCGGCATGTTGTTGGTCCGAATGACTCGACGACATCGCTCGCCACCGCCGCCGCCAGGGCCGCCCTCGAATGTGCTGGTCGTACTGCCGACGAGATCGACTTGATCGTCGTCGGTACCGCCACCCCGGATGATTTCCTCGTTTCCCAGGCCTGTCTCGTTCAGGCAGCTCTCGGCGGTTCGGCCGGGGCCTTCGATGTTGGCGCCGCCTGTGCCGGCTTCGTCACTGCCCTCTCGGTCGGCAGTCAGTTCGTCAATGCTGGAGTCTACAAGCGAGTTCTCGTCATTGGCGTCGATACACTCACCCGTTATGTCGACTACTCGGACAGAAGCACCTGTGTCCTTTTCGGTGACGGAGCCGGGGCCGTCGTGATCGAGGCGACGGACGAGGAGCGTGGGTTGCTCTCGACCGTGCTCGGGGCAGACGGCGCAGGACACACACATCTCTATGTTCCGGGATGGGGCGGCCTGGTCCCGGAATCGGCCGATCTCTTTCCGGACTACCGACCCTACCTTCAAATGAACGGCAAGGAAGTGTTTCGCTTCGCTGTTCAGGTGATGGGCGACGCCGCCGTTGACGCCGTCAACAAGGCCGGCATCAGCTTCGACGATGTCAAACTGCTGATTCCGCACCAGGCAAATCTTCGGATTATCGAATCCGCCGCGCGTCGGCTCCAGCTCCCGCTCGATCGCGTCTGGATTAATGTCGATCGTTTCGGCAATACTTCGGCCGCATCAGTGCCAATTGCCCTCTGTGAGGCCGCTGAATCCGGTGCGCTCGAGGAAGGCGACAACATCGCCCTCGTGGCATTTGGAGCCGGCCTCGCCTGGGCTGCCGGAGTCGTACGCTGGGGTACTGCCGGTGTCCAATCTGTCGTCAAGGAAGAAGTCTCATGACTGAAACACCACGGAAAGTCGCTGTTGTCACGGGTGGTACTCGCGGAATTGGACTCGCCATTGCCCAACGCCTGGCCAGCGACGGGTTCGACCTGCTGGTGACCTTTCGCGGTGACGAGGATGTCGCGCAGCAAGCCCGCGAGATTCTGGCCGGAACCACCGAAAGGGTCGATGTTATTGCGGCAGACAGTGCGAACGCGGACGATGCCGGTCGTGTCATCGAGATGGCGGTCAAGGAATTCGGCCGCATCGATGTGCTGGTCAACAACGCTGGAATCACCCGGGACACGCTCATCATGCGCATGAGCGAAGACGATTGGGACTCGGTCCTGACAACGAATCTCAAGGGCGCCTTCCTCCTGAGCAAGGCAGCCGTACGGCCGATGCTGCGGCAGCGATCCGGACGAATCATCAACCTGACGTCGGTTGTTGGCCTCGTTGGCAATGCGGGCCAGGCGAACTACGCGGCGGCCAAGGCGGGACTTGTCGGTCTCACCAAATCGCTGGCAAAGGAAGTTGGATCCCGTGGAATTACGGTTAATGCCGTGGCACCCGGGTTCATCGAAACCCGCCTGACCGATGAATTGCCGACCGACATCAAGACAAATCTGCTCTCCAATACACCGCTGGGTCGTTTCGGCAAACCGGAAGATATCGCCGCAGCTGTCGCATTCCTGGCATCGCCCGATGCCTCGTTCATCACTGGGCATGTCCTGAGTGTCGACGGCGGACTGTTCATGGCCTAGCATCGGGCCTGTGATCGGGTTCGCTCTTCGTTCGTCTCTTCGGGAGGCATACACGTGTTTCGAAAGATTCTGATTGCCAATCGAGGTGAAATCGCGCTGCGGGTACTCCGCGCATGCCGGGATCTGGGCATTCCCGCGGTGATCGCCTACAGCGAACCGGATCGCGAATCGCTGCCCGTGCGCGTGGCCGACGAGGCAGTTTGTATCGGACCAGCCGCGGCGGCACGTTCGTACAACAATATCCCGGCCGTGATCAGCGCAGCACTGGTCACCGGTTGCGATGCGATTCATCCCGGCTACGGTTTCCTTGCCGAAAACGCCTATCTCGCCGAAGTCTGCCAGCGCGTTGGTCTCAAGTTCATCGGTCCCCGACCCGAAGTTATCGAGCGCATGGGGAACAAGGCCGAAGCCCGCCGCATCATGAAGGAAGCCGGCGTCCCCCTGCTGCCGGGCACCGAGGGCGTTGTTGGCAACGTTGTCGACGCGAGAGAAATAGCTCAGCGCGTCGGCTATCCCGTCGTTATCAAGGCAGTGGCCGGTGGCGGAGGACGCGGCATGCGCGTTGCGCGAAACGATGCCGAACTCAACCACGGATTCCCGATTGCTCAATCCGAGGCGGAATCTGCGTTCGGCAACGGCGACGTCTATGTCGAGCGGTATCTCTCGCGCCCGCGTCACGTCGAGGTGCAGGTGCTGGGCGATGAACACGGCAATGTTGTGGCTGTAGGCGAACGTGATTGCTCGTTGCAACGTCGTCATCAGAAAGTACTGGAAGAAGCTCCGGCTCCGGCGCTGAACCGAAGAATTCGCGACAACATCCTGAAAACTGCCCAGCGCGGAGCCAAGGCTGCCGGTTACTCCAGTGCTGGTACGCTCGAATTTCTGGTCGATACCGATGGCAAGTTCTATTTCATGGAAATGAATACGCGAATTCAGGTCGAGCATCCCATCACCGAGGAAGTTAGTGGACTCGATCTGGTCGGGTGGCAGATTCGTGTCGCCGCCGGTGAACGTCTATCGTTGACGGACGCGAATCTGAAGCCGAACGGCCATTCCATCGAAGTCCGCATCACCGCCGAGGATGCAACGAACGACTTCACGCCGTCGGCCGGAGTTGTCGAAACCTTCGTCGCGCCGGGTGGACCAGGCGTTCGGGTCGATTCCCATCTCTTCTCCGGGTATGTCGTGCCGTCGCACTACGATTCCCTGCTGGCCAAGATCATCACCTGGGGCAAGGATCGGGACGAGGCGATCACCCTAATGGAACGGGCCTTGCGCGAAACCGTCATTACCGGCGTCAAGAATACGGTGCCGTTCCATCGTGCACTGTTGGCAGACGCAGCCTTTCGCCGAGCCGAAGTTCACACGGCATTCATCCCGGAGTTCATGAGTCGCAACGACGTGAAATCGTTCGAATCTGGTGAAGTCCACGACGATCATCGAGAAAGTCATCCTTCAAGCAATGTCTGAGTCCGATTCATCGCCCACCAAACCAGAAAACTCCTCGCCCAAACCGAAGCGGCCCCGTTCGGGACGACCGAATCGAGCCGGGGTCGATTTCAGTGCGCCGAAGCACCAGGCACGTGTGCTCGCGATGCAGGCCCTGTTCGAGTTCGATCAAACCGATCACGACATCGATGATGTTTTGGCACGAATCGAGCAACCAGAGCCGACACTCGATGCCAATGCCGACGCTCCGGACGGAGCAGAGGAAATCGAGGAATCCGATACCGAGTTCGTGCCGCCACAGGTGGCGAAGCGGGCAGTTCGGCTAACGCGCGGCGTGCTGGAGCATCTGGCCGACATCGATCCCCACATCGCGAAAGCAGCCCCGACCTACCCGGTGGATCAGCTGGCCGCAATTGATCGATGCGTCCTGCGTATCGCGGTGTACGAATTGGTGGTGACCGGGGACGATGTGCCGTTCAAGGTTGCGATCAATGAGGCGGTCGAAATTGCCAAGCGATACGGTGGCGATCGCTCCGGAAGTTTCGTCAACGGGGTGCTCGGGACGATCGCCAAGTCGGTCAAATCCTGATCCGTTGAGACGCCGACACGTCGGGATTTTGTGAGTCGAAATCGGCCATCCAATCCGAAAAGATCAGACCCTCGCACGCCGAGGCAGACATAGCCATCGAAACCTGAAGCCGGTGGCGCTGTTTCCGCAGGTTGTATCGTGTATCATCCATCCGGTACGGTTACCCAACGCATCGTGACCGCCCAATCCATGTGTGGATTGTGTGCAACGAGGCTGAGACTGTCCAATTTGGGTAGCAGATGATCACGTTCAGGAGGAACCACGTTGGCAACGGTATTGGAGCGAGTGCAGGGCATTGTTACTGAGCGGCTTGGTGTTGAAACCGAACAAGTCGTGCCAGAGGCTGAGTTCATCGGTGATCTCAATGCCGATTCGCTCGACCTCGTCGAAGTCATCATGGCCTTCGAGCAGGAATTCGACCTTGAAATCAAGGACGAGGATGCCGAGAACATCCGCACAGTTGGCGATGCGGTAAAATACATCGATGAGCACGCGCAGTCGTAACTGCGGTTCTGACGAAAGTCATTTCAAGTGCACGTGTGGCGAGGCTTCTGTTCTCCACGAACATTTGCCGAACCTTATGCGAGCGTACGACCGACGGCAGCACTCCGGGATTGGAGCGCTCCCACCAGAGCGAACTTTTCCCGGAATTGCACCCGAAACCAAACCGGGGCAAACGGTGGACCGTGTATTCATTCTGGTCGTCCGAACCATCGCTGACACGAACAGGTCTCACCTCGCGCCTGAACCACTCCGTTTAGACGGGCAAATCCCGCGGCAGGAATCCGCGGCCCCGAGGAGAAAGGAACTTTCATGGCGCGCATGATCAGCAAACTTCCGGCAGCCAGAATGCGGATGCCGCGATTGCCTCAGATCGACCCGAATACCCCCGATGTTTTCGAGGAGATGACGCTCCAGGAGCACCTCGAAGAACTCACAAGCCGCATCAAGAAGATCGTTTTTGCGATCATTGGTGGATTTGTGCTGGGCTTTATTCTCGCGCGTCCGTTGATGGCGCAGATGGTCGAGTTCAGTCAACTCGAAGGTGAAGGCTGGGATATTCGCGCTCCTGCCGAGCCGCTGACAATTTACTTCAAGGTCGCGTTCTACATCGCAATTGCGTTGACTCTTCCGTTCACAACCTATCAGCTGATCGCCTTTCTCGCACCAGGGTTGACCAATAAAGAGAAGCGAATCGTCTATTCGTCACTCCCTTTCGTCTCGATTCTGTTCATTGCGGGCGTGGCCTACGGATACTACGTTGCGGCTCCCAGAGCCCTCCTGTTTCTCTCAGATTTTCTACCGGCCATTTTCAACTTCACCCCGGATGGTGCCGAAGTTCTCAACTTCTTCCTGACGTTAATGATGGGGTTGGGTTTAGCATTCCAGCTCCCGGTCATCATGTTCGTGCTGGCGAAAATTGGCATCGTCAGTGCCCAGAAGATGCGCGAATGGCGCAAGTATTCGTACCTGGTGCTCTTCATTCTGGCGGCTGTTATTACGCCGAGTACCGACCCTATCAACATGGCGATCGTGGCCGCGCCGCTGATCGTTCTCTACGAAATGGGAGCGATTATCTCCCGGATCTTTGCCAAAACCGGTCTCCGTCAACAGGCGGCGGCAGACGCAGCCGGTATCGACGCCGTTTAGCAGTGCATCGAAACGACCCGCCACGGCAAACGCCTTGGCGGGTCATTTTGCGTCTGTACGTCCGGCGCGGCTACAGTGTCGATTCGTCGCGTGGTTTGATCAGAATCGTCCGCTCGTTGCGGTACGTCACCATGCCAGGACCCGCACCCCTGATCTTGCGCACGTGTTTGCGCTTGGCGACATCGACTTCGATACTGCCACTCTCCCGTGCCTGCGAATACCAGCCAGCCAGCGCCGCTGCCGCCTCGATCGTCGCTTGCGGATCGTCGTCCTGCGGACGCTGCCACTTCACGATCACATGCGATCCTGGAATTCCCCGCGCGTGCAGCCACGTGTCCTCGGCACCGGCCAGCGAGAACGTCAGGTGATCGTTCTCCTTGCCCGAGCGCCCGACATAGACCATGTTGCCGTCGGCATCGATCCAGAGTGGACCGCGTTTTCCGGTATCGGAACGCGGCTTCTGTTGTTTCTTTCCGGACTTCTGTGATTCGGTCGATCCATCGAGCTCATACAGTTCCGCCCGCAGTGATTCCAGCGCGGCAAACCCTTCTGCCTGCTCGACCTGA
>JBBJOX010000102.1:0-1680 GCA_037724245.1 Thermomicrobiales bacterium
AGAGCGGCTTTCGGGAGTACTACAACCCGTTCACTGGCGAGGGCTACGGCGCCGAAAACTTTACCTGGTCGGGGCTGGTGGTCGATATGCTGAATCTGAAGGAATCGACGTGAATGCGGGATCACACAACGCGACCTCGATCGTCGCTGAGCGATCCCTTTTCCGTCACAACCTGCACATCAATTGGACACGGTCAGCTGAATGAGTGATGTCGTTGGAGACCGACGCGGGCATCGCGCAGCCAATCTTCTCCGTTGCCGAGAGCGTTGCAGGTACCTCGGATATCTGCAGACTCTTTCGTCTCGAATTCAGTTACGTCCCGCTCAAACTGGGTGTGTCACGACACCTCCGTAAATGCAGCATGGACAATCCCGGAGAAAATAAGGTTAGGCGCAGGTCTGGAAAGGAATCGGGCGCTTCAGATATCCTCCCCGGAGCTGGCCGGAAGGTTCCAATGACACGCAGCAGTCCAGAGAGAGGATGGCGAGTGGAGGATATTGACGAGCTCCGTGAACGATTGCCCCGAGATCTGGAACGACTCTGCGAGGCCCATGGGGTGCCAGGTGCGGCCGCAGCTGTACTCATCGGCGATGATGTTGCCCACGCCGAACATGGGGCCGTCAACTCACGGACTGAGGTGCCCACCACTCCTGATTCGCTGTTCATGATCCAGTCCATCACCAAGCTCTTCACCGCCACCCTGGTCATGCAACTCGTCGACGATGGACTCCTCTGTCTGGATGACGCGGTGAGAAGTCACCTCTCCGGATTCCGTACCGCTGATCCGGACGCGAGTGGAGGGATCACGATTCGGCATCTGCTCACCCACAGCGGTGGTTTTGAGGGTGATCTCTGGGCTCCGACGACGTGCGGTGACGACGCCCTGGAACACTTCGTCGTCGATCTGGTGAGCCAGGCGGACCAGCATTCAAAACCGGGCACGCAATTCTCGTACTGCAACGCGGGCTTTGGAGTGCTCGGCCGCTTGGTCGAGGTCCATCGCGGCATTACGTACGAAACTGCGTTGCGCCGGTACGTCGCCGAACCATTGGGCATCGATGAGCTGGCGTTCTCGGCGGATCAGGCGCTGGCTTTCCGCACAGCCATAGGACATGTTCGACCTGTTCCCTCGGCTGACCTGGGGCCACTTCGCAATTGGGCGGTCATGCCAGCGTCCAATCCTGCCGCGGGCAACCAGCTGGCGATGTCTGCCCGAGGTCTTCTGGCATTCGCGCGTATGCATGTGAGCAACGGGCTCGCGCCGGACGGAACACAGGTCCTCTCCGCAGAATCGGCCCAGCAGATGCGGAAAGCTCAGATCCAGCACCCGCCGCTCTTCGGCTCGCAGAGCAGTCAGGGTCTTGGCTGGTGGTTAAACGGGTCGCGTATTGCCGAACACGGCGGTGGTAGCACGGGCATAGCGGCGAAGCTGCGAATCGCCCCCGCGCATGGTCTTGCCGCCGTCGTTCTGACGAACGCGGAACACGGCGAACGTATCATCGGCGAACTGCTGCCAACGCTCTTCGCTGATCTCGTTGATTCCGGCACGACACAAGACACATTCGGAGTTGCACAAGACTCGCCGGCGGACCTGACACCGTTCGTCGGTCACTACAACTGCCGCCAAACCCTCTTCGATGTGGCGCTTGCCAGCGGACACATATGGCTCACGCGAACGCC
>JBBJOX010000102.1:1690-9157 GCA_037724245.1 Thermomicrobiales bacterium
ATGTCAGCGCCACGACGAGCCGTCTGCAGCACGTCGGCAACGGTATCTTCGAGGAGGTCGACGACTCGGGCAGCGGCAATACTGGTCGACTGCAGTTCCTCGATCGCGATGAACACGGTCGCGCCCGGTACATCTTCAGTGGCGGACGTGCAGTACCTCGTTTTGGATAGAATGCTCAGGAATCTGGACTGCCTCGGTCAACTGCTTCCACGACGGTGACGTCCACTCGTGACGCCTCCTGTAAGGTTCGGCGTTTGCCGATCAGTCCAGTTCTGCCGAAGGTTTCGCTGTCAGTTGGATGTTTCGAGGAATGCAGAGCATCGGTTTGTTGCACGGCAATCGATAGTGCGTCCCATTTCCCCGGAGCACCTATGCTGGTTCTCCCGTGTGATGACAGGAAGTGTGAAGCCGATGACTTCGGATGATCAACTGCTCGAGACCATACTCGAATTGGGATGGGGAATTCGGTTACCCGCTGAGCGATTGACCGGTTCGCTTTCGGGTGCGGCCGTGTTTCGAATGGACACGGAAACAGGCTACGACGTGGTGATCAAGGTGTCGTTGACCGGTCCGAGCCGCCATCTCGCTCGCCGGGAACTGGACTTTTATCTCGCTCTCTCCGATCGCGTTGCCGTCCAAACGCCGCAATTGCTCCGCCATACCGATACTGACGATCTCATTGCACTGATGCTGTCGGCGCATTCGCCAGCGCCTCCGGCTCGGGAATGGCGGACAGATACATGGCTGGACGTAGCACGCCAACTCGCGATGTTCCACGCAACATCACTGCCTGATCGTAATCGCTGGACCATGGCTTCGTGGCTTGACACAGCAATAGGCCATCCGTCGACCGACGTTGCGGAATCCTTCTGGTCGGGGACGGCAGCAGCAGGCTCGCTCTCCGGCATACTCACTGAGCTGGATGCCTTGAACGGTGCACGTGCAAGATCGCACCAGTGCCTGACTCACGGCGACTGCCACGCTGACAATTTCCTTTACAGTGGGGATCAGCTTGTCTGGAGTGACTGGCAAGCCGTCTCGATCGGCAATCCGGCCGACGACCTTGCGTTCCTTTGGACCCGCGGGAACGCTGATGGTGCTCACCTCCCCTACGCTAAGATGCTCGAGGCATATCTGAACAAGAGTGGCGCCGATGCCGTTGGTCGTCAGACCTTTACGCAGGCAGTCCTTGCGGCGGAGATTGGCATCCTGCTGTTCGGATGGCCCATATACGCAGGGCACCATCCCCGAGAGGAGCAGGATCGAGTGACGCACAGATTCATCGATCTCATCGAGATGTGGCAGCGTCGATCGTAAGCGCGACGCTGATCCCGCTCGCCAGGCAAATACACCTCCGTCTCTGGCAACCCACTCTGGTGCCGACCATTGGATGACGTCATTGCCCCGGGATGT
The DNA here is from genome assembly GCA_037724245.1 of Thermomicrobiales bacterium. Classification (GTDB taxonomy): domain Bacteria; phylum Chloroflexota; class Chloroflexia; order Thermomicrobiales; family UBA6265; genus JBBJOX01. The sequence continues at coordinate 3,104 of JBBJOX010000102.1, forward strand.
TTTCGAAGATAACTGAAAGCAAGGACCGGATACGTCATCCAAATCTTTAATGTCCGGAACACCACTGGTTGCAGGCGTTCCATGTCGAATCAGTCACTGATTCAGTCCCATGGATTCGGAAATCGTGCTTCACGACACCATTGTGAACGCTGCATCCCGCGTATCCGGCCTGACTCTCACCGCGAGTGATAGAGGTGATGAAGCAGTTCCAATGCTGCGTGTGTGAGCACGGCGCCTGCTTCGGGAACAAGCCGACTCTGGTACGCCAGAAGCGGTTCGTATCCCCCACGCTCGAAGGCTTCAATGGTCGGAACGTATCCATGCCAACCATTTGTCATGGTTGCGACAAATGTGCTCGGGAAAGGTGACTGTTGCTTCAGGTCGCGACCAAGGTCGGTGAACAGTTCCACTGGTAACGCAGCAATGGCGACGTCTCCAAGCACAAGGACCTGGACTTCCATGTGCTCGACTAGGTCGCGGCTACCAGCTCGCCGCTGCCGCTCCCACATCCCAAGAATTTCACGGGCATGGCGTTCGGAAGCGCGACTGGGTACTTCCCAAAACGTGTATGAATGACCAGAGAGTTGCTGCAGAAACACCGCTTCGTCAATATCCTTGGGTGCCTCTTCCAGATACCAGCGAGAAAGCTTCACCTGTTTCCGGGAAGGTCGCCGCTGCGAGATGGACAAGATCGTCGATTCGATGCCTATTCGGCCGGCTGTCGATTTCCGTCCGGTACCGATGGCCTCAAGCGCACGATCAGCGAGGGCGCGACCCATTGTTTTGGCGTATCCCCAGCCAAAAAATTCTTCCTGATGTGGCGATGCTGGATCAGGATTCGCGCTGTCTCCCGATGCACCAAGAAGGAAGCAGAAAGTTCCACCCAGCGTTGATTCGAGTTCACCCATAAGGACGCCAGCGTAATCGCTCGAATACAACCGGTCCGATTCCATCACAGTGGGATGACAGGCATAGCCGACAATTCCTCCACGGACAGTCCCGTCGTTACCTTTGGCAACGAGAATCTGCACCTCGTCGTCTGGGGTGGTTTCCATCCTCGAGAATCCTTTGACCCACGACACGCCATGTGTCGCCACTTCGTTATCCGCCATAACGGCTCTCCGGTTGAAGACCCAGCCAGGAGCCGATATTCGCGCGCTGGTGAGTTCAACTGGTTGAATGTCCCTGATGGCCATAACTATCGCCTGTTCGATCCTGGTACTCATGACGTCGACAAATTGCACGACGTTGTGTTCCTGTTCGAGTCCGGCAAGGTGCGTCAACGGCGCGGCGTGTGTGTGACTACAGGCGATCATGATGTTCTCAGGCAGCAGATCTCCGCAATCCGCCAGCCGTCTGCGAAGCAGGTCGACCTCCGTGGCCGGAAGGGCCATGAGATCCAGTGTCACCAGTGCGACGCGCTGCGTCCCATCGTCGGCCAGGAGGACACGAGCGCAAAGTGGACCGGCGACGCCTTCGGCGGGAGGCGATTTGGCGCGTCCCGCCATCACGAGGCCGGGTTCAGGCGTGAAATCGATCGTGGCGAACCCCATCTCTAACATGGTCTTGCATCCCCGGTTCGAATTGCTCGGCAGCTGATCACTCGCGTGACAATATGGTCTACAACATACGTATATTGCACCGACCGTGTCATAAAACAATAAGGGTTTTCAGGTGCAACTGACGTTTCCGAAGCATGAGTTCGCTGCCAGTGGGCACCAACGCAATGTCGGGAAATGCTGGTTTATTCCACAACAGTGTCAAGAATCAGACCTGGTTCGATTGAGTACTCCACCCGACATCATGACGCCCGGAATACCTGAAACCAAAGGCAATTTGGACGTTGTTTTCACATACAGGCATCGATTTGATCACATGTTTGCACGGATCGAATCCTGCGAGAACCAGATGAAAGCTGCAACCAGCTTTTGGCAGGCAGATTGTTTGCCCACCCCTGGTGGATCACCACATTCCTTACCGACTGGTTTGCGTCTGGTCCAGATACTCTCCGAGGCAGTCAAGCGCTTCATCCCATCCGTCGTAGAAGTTCCCGTCGCCCTTCGAACCCTCAACGCCACGCAGATGGAATGTCATCCGCGTGCGTTCACCACCTGGCTCGAGCGTCACCGTGATGAGCGGGGTCTCATCAGGGTCGCCGTCCGGATCACCTCAGGTGAACACGAGGCGCTCGAACGGCACGACTTCGCGGTAGACGCCGCCGGAGATGACCTTGTCGCCGGTCGCATCATTTACCATCGCGTAGGTGTAGCGACCACCCACTCCTGGGTCGATCTCGACTGATTCCTGGGGCGTGCTCGTTTCGCGGGGATGCCACCACTAAGCTGCCGAGTCGGCGTCTGTCCACGCCTTCCAGATTTCCTCGGGTGTCGCTTCAAGCGTACGAACGATTGTGAAGCCTTTGGACTCGTCGATCATCGGTGTTCTCCTTCTGTACGGTCTGTCGACCTGGTGTCGTGTTCGCGGCGGACTCTGAGATACTCGTCGAGCAGATCGAACCTTCCGTCCAGTCAGCACGCTGCTGCTCGATCCAGACTGGCGGTCCCGAGCGAGTAGTCGTTCCACTGCGCTCTCCGGTCTCGTGCGACCAGGCCAGCCTTCTCAAGCACCGTCAAGTGCTGAGAAACGGCAGGTCGGCTCATCGGATAGTTCGCCGCCAGATCACTGACGGCGAGGGATCCATGACGAAGTCGCATGAGGATGTCGCAGCGCGTCGGATCTGCCAATGCAGCGAACGCCACACTAAGCCGATCCCGGGTCGTCATGTGGGCACTTCCTTACCGTAAGCATTGACGTACGTCCTGCTGGCATGGTTGGAACCGATCAAGGAACTGACTGATTCCGGGTGTAGTGTCAGCGACGCTGGAAACAGATTAACGTCCAGCGCAAAACGCTCAGCTCAGGCGCTGCGCGACCTGGATCGGGCCTGGCACACTCAGGACTGGACCCGCATCAGGCGTTCGATCGATTCCAGCTGTCTGGGGGTAGCAATCTTCATTGAAGATCTGGCAGCACGCCCTTGATGTGCCGTTCGATGCGGCAGCTTGTCTGGCAAAGGAAGTTCAGGCGTACCTTCGGTACGCCTGGACGGCATTGGATTCGACATGTCACTGAGGTGTCTCGACGATCAGCGCACCGGCAGCGCATCTGCTTCTTCCTGGGTACTGATGACGGCGCCTTCGGGCACGATTGTGCCTTCGCGCAGCGTGAAATCACCAGCCACGGTAGCCCCCGAGCGCACCGTGACGTTGTCCTCGATGGTTGCGCGAAAGACAACGCAATCGTCGTCGGAATCGAAATTGTCCCCGATCGTGACAGGCCCATGGACAACGTTGCCATCACCGAGATGGGCATTCTCCCCGATGTCGATACGCGTGCCTTTCAGCGCATGCAGGGTGACGCGACTCTCTATCCTGGCCCGGCGGCCAATCACGATCGGCGTGCCCTCGTCGGCTCGGATCGCCGTGCGCTGACCAACATAACTCGAATCGCCAAGCCTCACATCGCCCACAATGCGAACGAGTTCCGCCAACTCGGTGCCGTCGCCGATCTGCGGCATGATCGGATCGGGATTCCATGAAGTCGATGGATTGACCCCGACACCTGCAACACCGTCGCGCCCTAGTTCCGTGAAGAGTCTGGTATAGCTTTCGGCGAATTCGAAATTGACATCCTGAACCTCGTGCTTGAATTCGTCATTGGCTTCGACCAGTTCGGGCAGCGCATCGGCTTCGGCCTGGATCGTGATCCGGGCGCCCATCGGCGTGATCCGGTTCGGTGGAATGATCACATTCTCGACGATCGTGTTGTGCATGATCATCGAACCCTCACCGATCTCGCAATTCCGCGTTCGCGAACGGAATCCGAAAAAGGTGAAGTCACCGACGGTCGAGTTTTCGATTACCGCATGATGGGCGATCGAGACCATGTTGCTGAACATCAGATGTCCCGTATCCGCCAGCAAATAGACGTTGTCCTGGACATTGTTTTCGTCGCCCAAACTGACTGCGTACCCCTCTGCGGAATAGAGGATGGTGTTGCCAGCGATAAACGAATGCTGGCCGATTTCGATCGTACCGTACAGTTCAACCAACGGGCTGATGTACGAATCATTGATGACGATGTCACCACTTTTGACAACGAATCGGCCAGCAACCGTAGGTGAAGCCGCCGGTGTCGCGGCCTGTTCCTGACCCAAAGCGCCGAGTCCGGGTGCTGCCATCAGGCCAATTGCACCGCCCCCTGCCGCAAGCAATACCTGCCGCCGCGACAACAACCGCTTCCATCCAAACTCATCACAACCACATTCTGACACGTGCATGACATTCCTCCTTCAAAGCGGTAAACGGCAATTCACCAGAGTGATTACACGGATTTGGTCGCGACCGCCTCGAAGCGCAGCACGTTCCGATCTTCGACTTCATCTTCCTCTGCGTCTAAGCTGCTCGTCAATCGGGGAGTTTACAATTGGTCTGAGTGGACGCAAACGAGTTGCTCGCTGGACACAGCCAATAGCCTAGCGGCAAGAAAACCACCCCGAGCGAGCGACGAGCGATCAGGGGTCAGTTGGCGTGGTGTGCCGGAACACATTCCCTGTCCGTTCGCAAATAACTTCGACACTATCGTCAACAGTTTTACGCGTTGTCGCCACTTCGAGCGTGGCAGGCTACAGTGTCCGTGCCACACGTGATTGACAATAGGGTTACGGTGCATCCCGGTCCGTTGTTCGCGTTTCCACGCACTCCAGATTCTGATCGTTCGCGTCCCGAGTCGGGACGCAGGAGTTTTACGCATTGATACGCTCGACTCCTCAGCCTGGCCGAGATCTTCAGGCGCAAAAGGAAGTTCAACCCTCCCCGGATTCCCGCCGATCAGGCATACAACGACAATTTGGCGATTGGTTGCTGCACGGTCATCCGCACCGACCGGTCAGCGCGCAGTCCGCAGCAAACCACCATCCGCAACAACCTTGGTGGCGGGTGATGTGCCTGACCGGCGTCGATTACTTTTCCACTCTGGGCTATCAGCCGGGCATTGCGGCTCTGGCGGCTGGCGCCCTGTCGCCGGTGGCAACACTGATTCTGGTGCTCGTGACCCTCGTTGGTGCGTTGCCGATGTACAAGCGTGTCGCGGGAGAGAGCCCGCACGGAGATGGGTCCGTTTCCATGCTGGAGCATCTCCTGTCCTGGTGGCAGGGAAAGTTGCTCGTGCTCTGCCTGATCGGGTTCGTTGCAACGGGTTTCATCATCACGATTACGCTTTCCGCAGCAGACGCAACGGCGCACGTTACGGAAAACCCGTTCACCAGATTCCTGGAAGGCTACGAAGTCGTCATTACGCTGGTCCTGATCGGCTTGCTGGGCGCTGTATTCCTCAAAGGATTCAGTGAAGCAATTGGAATTGCCGTCTTACTGGTTGGCAGTTACATCCTGCTCAATGTGACAGTTCTGACCCGCAGCCTGATCGAGGTCGCCCGCAATCCGGATGTCATCTCGAACTGGCGCCAGTCACTGACGCTGGAGCACGGGAATATTGCCCTGATCATCGGATCGGCGCTGCTCCTCTTCCCCAAGCTCGCTCTCGGACTTTCCGGTTTCGAAACTGGCGTCGTGGTGATGCCCTTGATCAAGGGAGACCCGACAGATACGCACGCCAATCCCGCAGGTCGAATCCGCAACGCCCGAAAATTGCTCACCACTGCTGCTCTCATTATGAGCGTGCTGCTCATGCTCAGCAGTCTGGTCACCACCTGGCTGATTCCTGCCGCGGAGTTCGTAGAACACGGAGAGGCCAATGGTCGAGCGCTGGCCTTCCTGGCGCACGAGTATCTCGGAGAAGGTTTCGGCACGGTTTATGACATCAGCACGGTGCTGATTCTCTGGTTCGCTGGCGCATCTGCATTGGCGGGTCTGCTCAACATCGTTCCCCGATACCTCCCTCGGTACGGAATGGCACCGGACTGGGCGCTGGCAACACGCCCACTCGTCCTCATTTTCGTCGCGATCTGTTTTGCCGTGACGATCGCGTTTCGCGCTG
>JBBJOX010000103.1:0-730 GCA_037724245.1 Thermomicrobiales bacterium
AACGCTGATTCCGCGAGGTGGAGGCACGGCAATGGCAATCGGCAATGCCGGAAGCGATTCGGCGGTTGAGCTCGATCTCACCGGGTTGGCTGGTGTGACGTCGTATCAGCCGGCTGATTTAACGGTGTCCCTAGCGGCGGGTACTCGCGTGGCGGATTTGCTGGCGACGCTGGCAGAGCAGGGTCAGGAGCTGCCGATCGATATAGCGCTACCGTCGGTAGCGACCATCGGTGGCCTGATGGCGACAGGATTCGCTGGGCCGCGGCGGCTAGGATCAGGAACACTCAAGGATCTGATCCTCGGATGTACCTATGTCCGAGGGGATGGTCTGGTGGCCAAGGCCGGCGGTTCGGTCGTCAAGAACGTCAGTGGGTTCGAGATTCCTCGCTTGCTGCATGGTTCCTGGGGATCTCTGGCGGTGATCACCTCGATCAACTTCAAGGTCACCCCGATTCCGAAATCCGAAGTGACCCGTCACTGGTCGGTCGACTCGATCGAAATGGCGGTCGAGCAGGCGCAGAAGATACGACACCAATTCGCCTCGGTTGTCTCGATCGAGGTGGATTCGTCCAATGGTGCTGCGAGTGTGTTGGTACGGTTGATGGGGCGACCCGGAGCTCTGGCCGCGCAAACGGAGGAGTTGGGGGACCTGTTTGGTCAAGCGACGACGATCGCCGGCGAGGAGAGTCGACTCTTCTGGCAATCGAGGGTCGATCGGTTCGCTACGTGC
>JBBJOX010000103.1:740-1202 GCA_037724245.1 Thermomicrobiales bacterium
GCACTGATCAGCTTCAACTGGTCTTGGCGACACGGCCGCGGTTCATCCGGGAAGCGACGGAAATGGTGCTGGGGCGACTGGATGTCGCCGTCAGTTCGGCGACGATCGCGTTGTCTCCGGCAGTTGGTTCGGCGCGGATTCGGCTCGATCCGAACCTTCTCGAAGCGGCTAGCTCCTGGGCGAAGCTGGACGTGGCGTCGCTCCCGGGAACTGCGTCCGCCTCAATTGAATTTGCTCCCGACACCTGGAAATCGGGCATCGATGTCTGGGGCAGCCGTCCCGATGGCACCGGCGTGATGCATGCAATCAAGGCCGAATTCGATCCGGCTAATGTGCTGAACAGGCAACGACTCTTCATCTGATCCAATGAGGCTGAAACTTCCATGGCTATTTCGCTCAAGCAAATGATCAGCGGCAACCAGACATTCAGCGGGATGGATATACCGGACGATGATCTGCTGT
>JBBJOX010000103.1:1212-3054 GCA_037724245.1 Thermomicrobiales bacterium
GTCGTGTGTTCACTGCGGCATGTGCTTGCCGACATGCCCGACTTATCGTCTGACCGGGCAGGAAGCATCGTCTCCAAGAGGGCGACTCTGGCTGATGCGGGCAGTAGGGGAAGGCACACTGGATTTGCTCGATCCTGAATTCGACGAGCAGATGTACCAGTGCCTGAACTGTCGTGCCTGTGAGGCGGTGTGCCCATCCGGGGTTCAGTACGGTCCATTGGTCGAGGCGTCCCGGGCCCAGTTGGAGCAACATCGTCCGCGGCCATTGCACTCGCGCCTGATCCGCAAGTACGCATTGTCGGCGCCGTTCATGGATATTCGACGATTCCGGGCTTCGGTCAATGTGCTTCGCCTCTACCAGCGAACGCGCCTGAATCAGCTGGTTCGTCGGATCGGCATTCTCCGGGTTCTCCGGCTGGAAACGCTGGAGGCGATGTTACCGACGATTGTCGAGTCTCCGCTGGTTTCCGGTACCGAGTCGTGGTCGGCGAAAACCGTGTCAGGGCGTGCACAGTTGTTCAACGGGTGCGTGATGAGCACCGTTTTTTCCAATGTGAACCGGGCTGCGGGACGGGTGATGGCGGCGTGATGGCGCACAACGGGGTTGCCTGTGGCGTTCCGGGCGCACAGCAATGTTGCGGGGCGCTCCATGTCCATTCGGGGATGATGGAGGACGCTCGGGTTCTGGCGAGGAAGAACATCGACGCGTTCGCGACCAACGACGACCCGATTGTGGTGACAGCTGCCGGGTGCGGAGCGGCGCTCAAGGAGTACGGACATTTGCTGAAGGACGATCCAGCCTATGCCGGGCGAGCGGAAGCGTTCAGTCATCGGGTGAAGGATGTAACTGAATTCCTGGCTGCTGGGGCGTTCATTTTTCCGACGAAGCCGGTCGATGCGACCGTGACCTATCAGGAACCGTGTCACTTGGCGCACGCGCAACGCATCACGGCCCAGCCTCGGGCGTTACTCAACAGTATTCCGGGTTTGACGCTGAAGGAAATGAAGGAATCGTCCCTCTGTTGCGGAAGTGCTGGTGTGTACAACATCATCCGGCGGGAGATGGCGGACGATCTGGGTGACCGCAAAGCCGAACATATTGTGAATACAGAAGCGGATGTGGTGGTGACCGCCAATCCCGGGTGTCATATGCAGTTGCGGACGTCGTTGCGACGGAACAATTCAACGATGCCAGTAAGGCATATCGTGGAATTGCTGGATGAATCGTACGGCGGCGCAGAAGCGGAGCGCACCGGCAAGTGGGCGATCGATCAGCGAGGGTTCGTGGATCAAGAACTCCGCTAGACAGGCTACCACGAGTGTTGCCATACCGGGGCGGTGGATTTCCTGACGGGATGATCGATGACCAAATACGGAATGACTGGCGGGAGCCCATAAACGACTCCTCTTGTATGTCAGATACACCGTTTTGGTTGTTAAGTCAGAGTTTACTCGGCGGCGATGGGGAAGCGGATGGTGGCGGTTGTGCCGGCGTCGCCGGAGGCGATGGTGAAGGTGCCGCGAAGATCGGAGACGACGAGGCGCTGCGTGATCTTCATACCCAGTCCACTGCTCATGGCGGGATTGAAGCCATCGGGCACTCGTTGGCCGTCATTGAATACTTCGATAATCGCAGTGCCTTCCTCATCCCGACTCTGAATGCGGATGAACCCGTTCTCCCGATCGCGGAATCCGTGGTGGATCGCGTTCGCGGTCAATTCGTTGATCAGGAGCGAGAGGATGGTGGCTTGCCGGGACGGTACCGTCAGATTGCTCGGTGGCAGATCGAAGCGGACCTTGAGGTGCGGTGGGATCAGGGTGCTGTGAGCATCTTCGGCGACG
>JBBJOX010000103.1:3064-9151 GCA_037724245.1 Thermomicrobiales bacterium
AATGATGTCGACAGTTGTGCCGGCGAGGCGTGATTCATCGCTCAGCAGATCGTGCACGGCAGCAATAGCCTGAATGCGACTGACTGCCTCGCGGATTTCGGTGGCCCACTCAGCGTCTTCGGCCGATCGAATCTGGAGTGACAACAAGGCGGCAACGGTTTGCAGGTTGTTTCGCACCCGATGATGCATCTCCTGAACGAGGGCGGACTGGGTCTGGATGCTGTGCATGGCGTCCTGGTAGAGCTGTGCGTTTTCGATTGCCATTGCGGCCGAGTCGGAGAAAGCCTGGAGCACACCTAGGGTGTCTTCGCTGATGTCCTCGCGGGTGCGCATGCGGAAACAGAGCGCACCGACGGTTTCGCGGGCGGAGCGCAAAGGCAAACAGATCAGACGGCTGATGCCGTCGACAAAGTTGATGTCGGCGGTTCGGGTTGTGCCGGAACTGAGTACCCCATTGACCAATTCATCGCGCTGGCCCTGGTTGACAAGCTCCCGAATCGAGCCAACGCGGTATTCGATGATGGGAGTGTTGACGGCTCCCCGGACTTGCATGCGCGGACCGGGACGGAATATGGCAGCGGCTTCGGCATGAAGCAGTTCAACGGCCTGCTCTGTAATGAGTTTGATGACTTCGTTAAGATCAAGAGTTGAGGCAACGATGCGTGACACGCGTTGCAGGGTTCCCAGTTCCGAGACTTTCTGACGGAGTCGCTCGTCGGTGCTGCTGTATTGCCGGGCATTTTCGATACTGATCGCAAGCTCTCCGGCAACCGTTTGCAGGAATTCCAGTTCATCGACCTCGAAATCGCGACGCGTCAGAGAATTGATGTTGAGGATGCCGATCAGGCGATTCTGGCTCTGGAGCAGGATGGGCACGGAGACTTGTGACGTGTAGATTTCGTCGCCAATCCCCGGGTGAGCCAGGAAGTTCTCATGGGCGTGAGCATCTGGAGCGGCGATCATTTTGGCTTCGAGGGCAGCGCGGCCGGTGATCCCGTTGCCGATGCGCAATGTAGCGGCACCGACCGCGGTTGGGTTCATGCCAACGGCGGCACGAAGCGTGAGCAAACCGGCAGCTTCATCAAAGAGGAATACGGCGGCTGCGTCGCTTTCGGTGGCTTCGGCCACTGCTGCGACGGTTGTTTCCAACATGTCCGAAAGCTGGAGATTGGCCGTCGCCGAGCGATTGATCCGGTGCAGGGCTGAGAGCCTGGCCATTTGCGTGGGCAAGGCATGTTCGATTGAGACGATGCGGGTCGGTTCGGGTTGTTCCTGGGCGGCATACGATTTTGCGGCAGTGGCGAGGGCGATTCCGGCAACGCGCATGGTGCTGGGATCGGTCCCGAAGCCACCGTACCGCTCGAACAGCGATTGCAGCGAATCGACCGTGGCGGACATCGCATCCTCCAGCTTGACGCCAGAGGCCGCGGCGGAGCTTCCGAATTGCTCGAATGCTTCCACGAGTTTTTGTCCACCGCCAGCGGCCACGGATTGCGCGGGATCATAGGCGATCCAAAGTTGGCGTTCAAGCTGTTCGGCGAGGCTCTCGAGCGTCGGTTTGTCGGCCATTGGCGGGAAGACTCCTGAGGATGCTGGTCGCTGATGAATTGGCTTCCGAATCCAAAAATTCGGATATCTTACAGATGGGTGTCAAACCAGCCGACGAGGTGTTGCAGTCGGGCAAGGCGGCGGCTGGGTGTGCCGGATCGGGATAGCTCGTGTCCTTCATTGGGTATACGCACGAATGAGACTTCGCGGTCGAGATAGCGAAGCGACACGAACATCTGCTCCGATTGCTCGATCGGGCAGCGTAGATCCTGTTCGCTGTGGAGAATTAGCAGTGGTGTCTCGATCTTGTCGACGTAGGAAATCGGCGAGTACTTCAGCAGTTGTTCGGCGTTGGCCCAGGGCAGGCCATTGGATTCGTAGGTGCCGAAATCGAATCCGATATCGCTGGTGCCGAAGAACGAGTAGAAGTTGGATACGCACCGCTGCGTAACTGCTGCCTTGAAGCGAGTGGTGTGCCCGATGATCCAGTTGGTCAGATAGCCACCATACGAACCGCCAGTGACTCCGAGACGATCGGGATCGACCCACGGCTGTTCAAGTGCTGCCTCAAGTGTTGCCATAACGTCGGGCATGTCACTTTCGCCCCATGTACCACGAGTGCACATGGTGAAGTGTTCGCCGTACCCGGAGGATCCGCGAGGATTGCAGAAGACGACACCGTAGTTTTTGGCGGCCATCAGTTGCATCTCATGGAACATCGCGTAGGAATACATGGCGTGGGGACCGCCATGAATCTGGACGATCAGTGGATACCGGGCCGGATTTTCCGGGTTGTAATCGTGGGGTGGCATCAGCCACGCCTGAATCTTCTGGCCATCGGCCGAGGTGACATCGAGGTTGATGGCTTCACTGAGCCGAACCTCGGACAGGTACTGCGAGTTGGCAGATGTGATCTGCCTTTCCTTCTTGCCGTTGGCAGTGGCAATGAAGAGTTCGGTCGGCTTGTGAATCTCGCCCGATACGAATGCCAGATCACCCTTGTTCAGGTCGAAACCCATGATGCGACGTTTCCCGGAGGTCAATGGCTTGAGCTTGTTCTTCGTCAGGTCGAGTTTGTGAATCTGCGTTTCGCCCTGTCTGGAGACAAGAAACGCGATCGATGAGTCGTCGACCCAGCGGGGAAGGCCATCGGAGGATGTAGAGACATCGCTCATGCCGAAGTCGCCGAACGAGAGATCGACCGATCCGTCGAAGATCTGATGCTTGCTGCCGTCCAATTCGATCGTTCCGAGTTTCACGTTCAGCCCGTTGACGTTCGGATCGCCACTGTCGAAGAATGCCAGTTGCTTTCCGTTCGGCGAAAACGCGGGCGAATCGAACGATCCGTCGAGTGGCATGACGGCCGACGATGCTCCGGAGGCGAGGTTGAGGAGGAAGATCGAACTTGATCTTCCGGTGGCATTGACCTGGCGTGGGCTCCGCGTGAAGACGAGCGAGGTTCCATCGGGAGACCAGGCTGGCTGGCTGTCGTTCGCGTCGCCAAACGTACGCTGGGTCATTCCTGTGCTCGCGACGGGAACGGTCCAGATATGCGAAAACGATTCGAGCCAGCCCCGTCCATCGAAGCGGTAGCGAATATCGTTGACTACTCGTTCGTCGGCATAGGTTCCGGTCGTGATCGGGGCGTTGAACGGGTCGTTCTCGTTCACCTTGTCGCTGGCGACGAAGGCGAGTGCCGCGCCATCGGCCGACCAGGTTGGCGACGAAGCGCCTCCCGGATGATTGGTGGCTTGCATGGCTTCGCCACCATCGAGCGAGATGACCCAGATTTGTGGCAAGGGTTTGGCATCTGCGTCCGGGGTGCCAGTCGGCTTCTTGTCACTGTCTTCAGGTTTCTCGAAATCAACCGGCTCGCGGGCGGGTTTGCGATTGGAGACGAACGCGATCGATCGCCCGTCTGGCGACCACCGCGGATTGGTATCACGCTGAGTGCCGGACGTGAGTTTGCGAGGACTCGATCCATCGGCATTGGCGATCCAGATCGCGGCCCGGTAGGTGTCTTCGTCCTTGTCGAGGCGGGTTTCGACCCAGGTTATGTGCGTGGCCGAAGGTGAGATCTGGGGATCGCTGACGATTCCAATGGCGAAGAGATCGTCGAGTTGCAGTGCGCGTTTAGTGTTTGCATTCAAGTGGGGTTCCTCAATTCTGGTGAGTGAGATTGAATTTTGGGCAGCATAGCCGACACGGCATGTCCTCTCAATGCGCAAATGGGTCCCCTATACTTGCACGGAGCAGCCGGCTGACCTGCCGATCAGGCAGTATCCCGAAGAAAGTTTGCCGTTCGTGACCCGACGTTACCCACTTGAGCTTCCTCCCGAGGTTGCACCCGCCGACAACAGACAGCGACGCAAATCCTGGTTGCGGGAGGATGGATTTGCCATTCGCGCCGCCCGGCTGACCGCATCCGGATTGCTGGAAACACTCGACTGGCGACAACGGCATCGCGACTTGAGTCAGGCGATCGGCACAATTCTGCTGTTGATCTTCGGGTTGAGTATCACTGCCAGTGCAGGACTGATCGATGAGTATTTGCACCGAGGAGTGGAATCCGGCGAAGACCGACCGTATATCGTGCAACCGGCAGGCAAGGAACTGGCGACGAATGTCAATTTGTTGCCGTACACAGGCGATGGGTTGACTGAAGTTGTAGATGCCCTGACGGGAACGGGATTCAAGTACGTTCGTCAGGAATTCTCATGGTCCGAGATCGAACAGGTTCAGGGAAAGCCCGATTTTTCGCGGTACGAACCGATGGTCGCGCAGTTGGATCGGCGTCGGATTCAGGTGATCGCGGTGATTGTCGACGCGCCGGAATGGGCGATGGTTGCCGATCCAACGTCACCGGACGGGAGAGTGATTGTTGATCCGGGGGCGTTCGGGAGTTTCACGCAGGCGCTGGCAACGCAGTTTGCCGAGCCGATCGACTTTGTTCAAATCTGGGATCGACCGAACCTGAAAACCGCGAGCCCGGTCGGATCCTTCTCTGCCGATGCATTCGTGCGCTTGCTTTCGGCTGGTGCCAGTGGGGCGCGGGCTGGAAATACGACGGTTAAGGTACTGCTTCCGGAACTTGCCAGCGTGTCCGATGCTCCGTTAGGAGGGTCGGATATCGATTATCTCAATTCCCTCTACACTGCCGGGGCCGCTCCATATTTCGACATTGTGGCAATTGTGCTGGATGGCGCGACCTATTCTCCCGACGATCGGCAAGTGGCGACTGAACGATTCAATATGTCACGAGCGATCCTGTACCGGGAATTGATGCAGGACAGGGACGATAGCCAGCGACCGATCTGGGCAACGTCGTTTGGCTGGGCCAGCAGCGAGACGATGGATCGTGAAACCCAGGCCGAGTTTGTGAGCAGGGGGCTGGAGCGAAGCTGGGAGGAATGGCCATGGATGGGCCTGATGGTTCAGTGGCAGTTTCTGGCGGATTCCGGAACGGATGATGTTCCCTACTCGATCGTATTGCCTGACGGATCTCCAACGCCGCTGTATAACCGCCTGACTTCCGAGCAGGTGCGAGTCGATGCGCGGATTGCGCATACAGGTTTTGCCCCGATGAACTCCGAGGCAGTGGGGGACAGCGGGAACTGGCAGGATCAGCACCTCGAAGGTCGTACCTTCCGCACTTCGAGTCAGGTCGATTCCTCGATCACATTCGATTTTTCGGGGACTGGGCTTGTGGCGTTCATGCGCTCTGGCCCACAGGTGGGACAGTTTCAGGTAGAACTGGATGGCGAGATAGTCCCTGGCGGTGCCGGTGAGGATGGAACGCTTTGGGATTTTTCCTGGTATGAAACGACGGATATTCCATTGACATTGCTTTCGGGGTTGAGTGATAGCAACCACTCGGTCACCATTACGCTGGCGAGCGAGGGTGAGTTGACGATGGGCGGTATGGTGGTGTCGCGAGATGCCCCGTTCACCTGGCCGATCAAGCTGATGGCAGCGGCAGCATTCATATCGTTGTTTCTGGCTATACGATCATTAGTTTATCTGGTGGCGATCCGAGCCGGTCACCTGTTCCGCCGGGGATCGACCCCAAATCCGGAACTTCCGATGATGCCGAACTGGCGTCCAACGCGGAGGGTCTAGCTGAATGAAATTGACAGTTGTCGCTGGTAACGATGTCGTGGTTGACTATGCTTTGATTTGGATGCTCGGGTGCGGGATGTCGAACGTGCAGAAACGACGGCCGACGTCGCAGGCTGAAGGTACATGAGTAACGATTCACGCACTTCGACGTATCCGTCCTTCGATCGCTCTGGCAGCGATCGCGCAGACGGTTCCGCATCGACTGGTTCGAACCAGCGAACAGAACTTGACGAGGATTTGAACCTCGAGGATGAGGAATTTCGCGAACAGGAAGCAGAGGTTGCGACCAAATCTCTGGGTCGCCGGCTCCTCGAGCCACGGACGATTCTTTCGTTCCTGATTGCGGCGGTCGTGCTCTATTTCGTGGTCGAACGATCGAATATCAATCCGCGGGAAGTCTGGGCGACACTCCAGACAGCC
>JBBJOX010000104.1:0-2803 GCA_037724245.1 Thermomicrobiales bacterium
CGACGACGATCACCCGGGCGACACATCTGCTCTGGGCGGCTCACGATATCGAGCGTATCGCCGACCGCGTAACCAACATCTGCGAGCGGGTAGTGTTCTCCGTCACATCCGAGTTCGAAGAGCTCGATGGACAGGGGAACACAGGTTACTCAAGGATGCCGGATCTGAAATCGGCGAGAGGCAAATCCGGATGATTCAAGTGCCATTCCTCGAACGTCTGGTGCATTAGGCGCACGAGTTCGTCGAGTTCAATCGGTGCCTGGATAATGTGTTCGATCCCGTGCCTCTCTAGTTCGTCGGTTTCGAGATCTATCGTGATGTCGGAAACGAGAACGATTGGGGCATCAGTCCTCCGTTCTCCCTGGCGGGCGCGGGTCGAAGTTCCCCGGAGTCGTTGGATCAGCTCGAACCATTCGAAACTGGTCAGTCCGGTGTCGAGTAGGATCACGTCGAACTGGCGCAGTCGAAAGACTTCGATCGCCTGAATGCCACTGGCAATCACCGACGTCCAGAAGCCGCCGAGTGGCAATCCTTCGACCAAAAACTCGCTCAGCGATGGATCGTCGCAGATGATCAGGACATGCGGTCGGTGGCTGATTTGTCGACTGGTGAGTCTTGGTCGTTCGGTCATGTACCGCCTTTCCAGCGCATTCTTCCTCACGGTATGCTACTGCAATCCTGTTGCAACCAATCGTTCAAGGATGAACAGATTCACTGGTGCAGATTGAAGATTGTGATCCTCGCGTCATTGGTTTGGTCGAGAGTTATCTCGAAAAGCTGGGTTTACCAAATGAGCATCTCGCGGTTACTTCGAGCAGGGTCGTGTTCAGTCGATGGCTGGGACGCTCCATTCCGTTTCGGATTGGCGGAGCTTATTCGATGCATCCGAAAACGAAACAGAATCGGGTGTTCGTTCATCTCGATCGGCTGGATTTGGCGGTCCCGTTTGCGATCGAGGTGGTGGTTGCCGAAGAACTCATTCATATGCGGGATCATCTGCGGGGTGATTTCCGGAGGCATTCGCATCACGGCCACGACAGGATAGCGTGGGAAGTCGAGCGAATCAGTGGGTTCACGCCAGAACAGCAGCGATCGATTTTTGGCCGCCGAACCGTTCGACTGTTTCAGTATCTCTATGAATGCCCGAAATGCCGCATGATGATTCCGCGACGACGGCGTGGAACATGGTCCTGCCGGCAGTGTTCCGGACGATTCAATCGTGACCTGATTTTGCGCGAGGTGCCGCTGCAATCGGCGTCGATCGAAGCGCGAGCCTATGTTGATGAACTCAACAGAAAGTTGCTGCAGGCTGAATGAGACACGGTACACTTTCGGCGCAACACGGCAGGGTGACTGGTCAACTAGGCACGGGAACAGGTGGACATGGGCGGCAAGCAGTGAGTTTTTTGCGTCTTGTGGGGCGGAGTCTGCGCGATGTTTTCGAGCAGCTGACCAGCCTCTTCCTCTACAGCGTGCTGTGGTGGGTTTCTGTGGTGACCGTGATCTACGCTCCGGTGGCGACAGTGACCCTGTTTGCCATGGCCGACCCGCGCCGGCAGATCATGTCGACAGAATTCTCGGATTCGATCGATGTGATGAAAACGTCGTTTCGCCGGAGCTGGGCAATATTCCTCTGCACCGTTCCATTGATCGTGGTTTTGATCTGGAATACCTATTACTTTGGCGGAACGAATGAGGCGCTGCGGATCCTGATTCCGCTGTGGATCCTCATGTCCGGAGTGCTGATCGTTCTGACCCTGTTCGCCTTTTCGATTGCAGGAACGATGGAATCCGGGGTCCGCAATGCCTTCCGCGGAGCGATTTACGTTTTGATCTCCCGCCCGTACCGCGGATTCCTGTTGGGCATCTTCCTGCTGATCCTGACGGTCCTGTTATCGGTGGCGGTGTTGCCGATGCTCTTCATTGGGCCGGCCCTGATCGCTGCAATTGTCAATCGATTTGTCTTCGATGGGTTGAATGTCGAAGTTATGGATCCCAACGCGCCGACGAACGAGCGTGCCGACGAACATGCGCGGGGAATCAATCCAGATCGTGGAGTGCTGCATCGTTTGCGAGGAAACAACCAGCGACGATGAGCAGCGACGAAAGGGACGAACGGCCGATTCGGAGTATCCGAGCGGTGGAACGCAACGACCTCGACCTGAATACAGAGGTGAAGATCAGTCGCTGGCCGCGGACATCGAGACGCCAGGAGCGGGTAGAGCAAATACTGCGGCAGCGGCAGGTTGATCTGACAGTGATTCTGGAGGATGTTCACGATCGACATAATGTTAGCGCCGCCCTTCGATCGTGCGATGCGGTTGGGGTACTCGATGTACATCTGATCTATGTGCTGGATGAACCCCCGAGGAAGGCGTTTGCGCGGACGTCATCTGGTTCGGCGGCGAAATGGATGCGGATTCACCGACACGACTCGATCGAGGGATGTTTCCGTGTGATCCGGGAATCCGGGAAGAAGATCTTCGTTACCGCATTGACTGAGGACGCTGTCGATCTCCACGACGTCGACATGACCCAGCCGATCGCGTTGCTCTTTGGCAATGAACATCGGGGTGCGTCTGCGGACGCAGTGGCGCAGGCCGATGGATCGCTCTACATCCCGATGATGGGAATGGTCGAGAGTCTGAACATTTCCGTCGCCTGCGCGGTCACCTTGTATGAAGCGCAACGCCAGCTTGCCGCAGCTGGCCGGTACTCGAGTCCGCAACTCTCCGAAGCTGAGATCGCCGCGACCTTGGGGGATTGGCTCGAGAAGTAACGGACGATCGATGAATATCAGGTT
>JBBJOX010000104.1:2813-3547 GCA_037724245.1 Thermomicrobiales bacterium
TCGAGACGTTCAAGTCCATCGAGAACGCGGCTGCAGCGAAGAGGGTCTTCGGTAAGGCCCTTTGAGATGGCCCACAACCAGTAGTCGACAACCCGGACAAATGTCCAATCCTGGAGTTTGACCGGATCGAGATTGCTTCGGTCGACGAGTGTCTGAAATGCCCAGTTGAAGTCTTTTTGGGATTCGATACGGTCGATCAACCGCCAGAACATCGGTGCCACACCGTACTCGGGCACACCACGGGCCGGTTTGGGATCGATCACGATCCAGGCCTGACGGGTGCCGCGATGAATATTCCCAGGATACATATCCCAGTTGACCATGAGATTAGTCGGGTCCGAGTGATACTTTGCGACGATCACACGCACTTCGTCGATACGATCGCGCGAGATTGGCCGACCGTTTCGATCCCAGTGTCCGACGAGATTGTTGGCGAGTTCCGCCGCCATGTCAGTGACGCGTGGCAGCCCGTCGCAGGCCGGAACCGAAACTTGCTGCACGAGATCGGCGCAGACTTCGACAGCAGTACGCCAGTGTTCATCGGCAAGCGACTCCTCGCCGAGGCGTTCGAGCAACATCGCACCCGAGTCTGGTAGGTGATCGACTAGCTCAACCATGCCGCGACCGGACCAGTGGTGCAGAGCGATGACGTCAGTTTCGTGATCGGGAGTGAGCGGCGAGAGTTTCAAAACCAGCTGGCGTTGGTTTTGGCGAACCGGGATCGCGATACCGCT
>JBBJOX010000104.1:3557-8991 GCA_037724245.1 Thermomicrobiales bacterium
GTCGCGTTGAAATTGGTGGCCAACAGCCGCATCTGACCGGCAGGCGGTTCAGCCAATCCGACTGGCTATCGCCGTGCGATTTCTGCATCCAGGACATGAAGGCGGGTGGAACAGTGATCAGATGATTCAGCCCGATTCGCCTACGCGAACGGTTTCTGCGACGGAAAGCGGGACGAGATGTTCGGTTCCTTCAATCGCGACACGAACCGGCCCACCAAATGGCATTTTCTCGAGCATTCTCAGAACGATACCTGGCTTGAGTCCCATCTCGCCGAGGAAGCGCAGATGTTCGGGGTATCGATCGCTGACGCGAGCGACTTCGGCAATCCGGCCAATCTCGAGATCGACGAGGAGAATATCGCGGCGTCCGGGGAGTTCGCCGGAACGGGAAGGAATCGGATCGCCGTGAGGATCGAACTCCGGAAATCCGAGGACCCGTTCCATGCGTGCTTCGAGTTCCTCGGAGACGTGATGTTCCAAGCGTTCTGCTTCCGCGTGCACCTGATCCCAGTCGAAGCCCAACGCCTCCGAAAGATAGAGTTCGAGCAATCGGTGATGACGAACGACTTCCAGAGCCACTTGCTGTCCAGCTTGCGTCAACTGCACGCCATGATACGGGTTGTGGGTCAGTAGCCGAAGTTCAGCCAGGCGCTTGACCATATTGGTGACTGAGGGCCCGCTGAACCGGAGTTCGTCTGCCAGGCGTTGGGTGGTGACGGGAGTGCCATCGTGTTCGAGCCGATAGACGGCTTTAAGATAATCTTCCATCGACGCAGTAATACGCTGCACAACCGATGCAGCGTCTGATGGTGCGTTCTGGCTTCCGGGTGTTGGTGCATCCGGCATCGACGTATCCTGATATCCTGATTCGCCTTCGGGGCGAGGCTACATGTCGAACGGGAGATTCTTGGGCATTTTGCCTTTTTTGGCCATTTGCGAGAATTGACCCATCATGCGCTGCATGTCCTTGAACTGGGAGAGCAGGCGGTTGACGTCCTGACGCTGGACGCCACTCCCTCGGGCGATACGTCGCCGTCGGGCGTGTTCGATGCGATCCGGATGGCGACGTTCCCATGGCGTCATGCCGCGGATGATTGCCTCGATCTGCTTGTAATCGTCATCGGAAATCTGGGCCTTGGCCTGCCGCATCTGCTGACCAATACCGGGAATCATTTCGAGTAACTGATTGAGCGGACCCATTTTCTTGATTTTCTGCAGCTGGTCGAGGAAGTCCTCGAGATCAAATTTGCCCTTCATCATGCGTTCCTGCATGCGGGCAGCTTCATCGTCGTCGGTTTGTTCCTGGGCTCGCTCGATCAGCGAGAGGACATCGCCCATCCCGAGGATCCGACCAGCGAGGCGATCGGGATAGAACGGCTCGAGGGCGTCGAGCTTTTCTCCGGTGCCGATGAACTTGATTGGCACCCCGGTAACTGCCCGGATCGAAAGGGCGGCACCACCGCGTGCGTCACCGTCCATTTTTGTGAGAATCAACCCCGAGACGTCGAGGCGCTCGTGGAACGTGGAGGCGACGCCGACAGCTTCCTGACCTGTCATCGCATCGGCGATGAGCAGAATTTCGGTTGGATTGACCCGGTCGCGCATGTCGACCAGTTCCTGCATCAGCTTCTCGTCGATTTGCAGTCGACCGGCTGTATCGATGATGACCGGGTTGAATCCGCGTTCGATCGCGAACTTGACGGCGTTCTGGGCAATGTCGACGGGATTGGCCTGGGTGCCTTCGTCGTAGACAGTGATATTGACCTGTTTCGCCAGGGACTGGAGCTGGTTGATGGCGGCCGGGCGGTAGACATCGGCCGCGACGAGCAGCGGATTGCGTCCCTGCTTGCGCAGATGAACCGCGAGCTTGGCGCTGTGCGTGGTTTTACCAGCTCCGTTGAGGCCAACGATCATCAGAATCTGAGGTGGCTGAGTCGAGTTCCGAAGAGGTTCAACTTCGTTGCCGAGAACTTTGATCAGCTCCTCGTTAACGATGCCGATGGCCGTCTGGGCCGGGCTCAGTGACTTGAGGACATCCTGGCCGGTGGCGCGTTCCTTGACCGCGGCGACGAACTCCTTGACGACCTTGAAGTTGACATCGGCCTCGAGCAGGGCACGACGAACATCGCGCATCGCGAGATCGACATCTTCCTCGGTCAGGCGTGTCTTTTTGCCGAGCTTTCCGAACGTCTCATTGAGGCGATCGGCGAGTGTTTCGAACATGAACTAGAATCCCTCGCCTTCACCGAAGAAGAGCGAATCGACATAGGTGTCGGGTCGGAACTCGGCGAAGTCGGTTGGTTGTTCACCGGTGGCAACGTAGGAAATGGGAATGCTGAGTTCCTTGGCGATGGAAAAAGCGATTCCACCCTTGGCTGTGCTGTCGAGCTTGGACAGCACAATGTCGGTGACTTCGACCGACTTCGTGAACTCGTTGGCCTGAACGAGTCCGTTCTGCCCGGTTGTTGCGTCGATGACGAGAATCACTTCCTGCGGTGCGTTCGGCACGGTTTTCTGCATGATGTTGCGCAGTTTCTGCAATTCGGCCATCAGGTTGAACTTGTTGTGTAGGCGACCGGCCGTATCGATGATCAGAACATCCATGTTGCGATTGTGCGCCGCCTGCATGGCATCAAAGACGACTGCTCCCGGATCGGCACCCTGTACATGGGCAATGACGGGAACGTCGATGCGCTCGCCCCAGACTTTGAGTTGGTCGATCGCAGCTGCCCGAAAGGTGTCCCCGGCGGCAAGCATCACAGTTCGGCCAAAGGCCTTGTGATAAGCGGCCAGCTTGGCAATCGATGTCGTTTTCCCGGTGCCATTGACTCCCGCGACGAGGATGACATAAGGAACACCGCGCTGCAGGATCTTGACCTTGCGGTTGCGGGTGGCGAGTTCGAGCAGGGAGATCATTTCGAGGCGCAGGACTTCCCGGGCGTCCGCCGGGCTGACGATTCGTTCTGCCTTGATTCGGTCCCGAAGTTCCTGCACGAGTTGCTGGCTGACATCCCAGCCAACGTCGGCCTGGATCAGCAGCATTTCGAGATCGTCGAACATCTCTTCATCGATCTCGGCGCGATCGAAGAGGCGTGTGATTTCGAGAAAGACGCCTCGACGCGTTTTCTCGAGGCCTTTTTCGAGTTGAATGTCAGGTTCTGCCTTTCGGCGGAACATGCGACGTAGTACCAAGCAAATGTCCTTCCGAGGAAAGTGTGGGAATGGCTGGAAGGCAATGAAGAAGCGGAAAGTTCCACCATTCTGGAGTCATATTTCGGAAATCAACATGCGCTGAAACTCCGATAAAAGTATACAACGGAGGCTACGAAGCCGAGTCTGGCGCAAACGCGACTCGTTTGCGAAGATTGCGACCATGTCGAGTTCGCCTTCCCCCATGATCAGCAGAAGAAGCTTGCTGCTGGCCGTTTACCTGCCAACGGCGTTACTGGCGTTCGGTCAAGGCATTCTGCTCGTCACGATTCCCGTGTATGCCGCGTCGCTTGGTATTGCCTACACCGCTATCAGTCTGATTACCGCGGCGGCGGCGATCGGTACCCTGGCCACGGACGTTCCTGCCGGAGCCGTATTGCAGCGATTTGGCTTGCGTCGATCGATGCTGGTCGGATCGGCAATGGTCGTTGCCGGAACGCTGGGTCTGGCCTTTCCGGTGCCCGTGGAAGCGATGGTTTCGCTGCGGGTGATGGCCGGTGTTGGAACCGCGCTCTGGGGTCTCTCACGGCACGCCTTCATCGCACAGTCAATCCCTGTTGCCCAGCGCGGCAGGGCGATTGCCATGTTTGGCGGAATCAATCGGGTTGGAACCTTCGGCGGTCCAATCCTCGGGGGACTTGTTGCAACCGGGGCGGGGATTCGATTCTCGTTTGTTGCGGCCGGGCTTTTGAGCCTGTTCGCGCTGGTGGTGGCGGTGAGGTTCATCCCGGACGAAGGCAGTCATCTCAACCGGAAGAAGGGTGACGCCCGGAATCGATGGCGCATCGTCGGGCAGACGCTGCGGGAGCATCGATCCGATCTGACGGCCGCGGGTATCGCCCAGTTGTTCGCACAAATGATTCGGCAAGGCCGGCAACTGCTGGTGCCATTGATTGGCGCGCAGCAAGTTGGACTGAATGCTGCCGAGGTCGGCGCAGTGATCACGATATCGGCAATCGTCGACATGGCAATGTTCTTTCCGGCCGGGTTCGTGATGGATCGCTACGGACGGAAGTTTGCCTCGGTGCCGAGTTTCGCGATCATGGCACTTGGGATTTTGCTGGTCCCGTTCGCGACATCTTTCTGGGCGCTGGCGGCGGCGGGAGTTGTGATCGGGCTGGGTAATGGGCTCGGTTCTGGTTCGATGATGACGCTGGGGGCGGACCTTTCACCACCGGGGGCGACCGGTGAATTTTTGGGGGTTTGGCGATTGATCGGGGACTTTGGCTCGGTCATGGGTCCTTTGGCGGTCGGCGTGGTGGCTGATCAGCTAGGACTGAAAAACAGTGCCTATGTACTGGCGGCGGCCGGTCTGACGTCCTCACTGATCCTGCTATTGTTGGTGAAAGAGACGCGAATCCGGGATGTTCAGAGTGATGATGCCGCACCTGCGGTACCCACATAGCTTGATGGAGATGGACTGTGCCACTGGTTGCTGCAGCGATTTTGCCGCATGGATGGAATCTTGTTCCGGAACTGGTCGAAACCGGCGGCGATGCACCGCGGACGCAGGCGGCAATGCAGCGGGCAGGCGTGGCATTCCGCGAGGCCGGTGTTGAGGTCATCGTGCTGGCAGGGCCGCACGGTATCCGGGTCAAGGATGCAATGTGCATGCTTGATGTCGGTCGGGTTGCCGGCTCACTGACGTTGAATGGAAGAACGGTCGATCTCAACGTGCCGGTCGATCGGGCGTTGGTCGAATCGATAGGCACTGCGACATCCGCCGCGGGGATTCCGCTGGCACTGGCAGGGTACTCCGGGAATCGCCCGGACCAGGCAGTGGCTCCACTCGACTGGGGAGGGTTCGTTCCGCTCTGGTTTCTGGGCAATGGCAATCCGCATGCCGAAGGTGCCGGATCGGTTCTGTCGCCAGCGCCGGATGTGGAAAGCGTTCCCCCGGTCGTGATTATCACGCCGGCCAGAGGTCTGCCCCGACAGCAGATGATCGATTTCGGTCAGGTTATCGGCGAGGTGGTATCGAACGATCCCCGAAGGATCGGGTTCGTAGCGTCTTGCGATTGGTCGCACGTTCATCTCGAATCAGGTCCATATGGGTACGATCCGATCGCCCCGGAAATGGACAAGCGAATCCTCGAAGCGATTGAGACGGACACGCTGCATGCATTGATTGACTTGCCTCAGGCCGATGTCGATCGGGCCGCAATCGACGGACTGTGGCAGACGCTGATGCTGGCCGGTGTTCGCGATACTGCGCCACTTCCCG
>JBBJOX010000105.1:0-501 GCA_037724245.1 Thermomicrobiales bacterium
GGGTTCGCTCTGGATTGCGTTCGCGATGCTCTGGATGCGATCGATAGGGCAGGTATTGATGGATCCGATCCGAAGCGCATGGATGAACCGGAGTCTGGATTCGCATGCGCGGGCGACGGTGCTTTCGATCGAGGGGCAGGCGAATGCGATTGGTCAGGTTGGCGGTGGGCCGGGGCTGGGCTGGATCGGGAGTTCGGTTTCGATTCGGGCGGCGCTGCTGGGATCGGCGATGTTGATGATGCCGATTGTGGGGTTGTATCAGCGGTTCGTGCATCGGGAGGTGGTGGAGGAGGAAGGGTGAATGTGGGCAACCACCAGGTTTGCAATACCGTTGCGGGGTGGAGCAATGGTCAGAGGCGGTTGAGGGAACCGAGGGTGATCGGGCGGTGGGCGCCGGTGGCGGAGGGGATGTTGGTGGCGAGGCCAGCGAGTCCGTCGTGGGCGAGGAGAGCGAAGAGCATCGCTTCCTTGGCGTCGGCGTTGATGCCGTGGGCGTCGCTT
>JBBJOX010000105.1:511-8958 GCA_037724245.1 Thermomicrobiales bacterium
TTGGTTGAACATTGGTGCCGGGCAGGGCGTTGGCGATCATGCGCATGAGCGTTGGATTGCGGGCACCGCCACCGTTGACGAGAACGTCGTCGGGGAGCGATGGCAGAAACGTCCGGTAGGCGTTGGCGATCGATTCGGCGGTGAAGGCGGTAATCGAGGCGAGTGCTATCCGGCAGCGTCGCTGGATCTCGGGATCGGGGTCGAGCAGTGCTCCCGGTTCGAGGGCCATGTTCGCCATCAGTTCGCGCACCTGCCCCGAGTTGTAATACTCGCGACCGGTTGATTTTGGTGGCGCCTGGTGAAGATACGGGTCTTCGAGCAGATGCCCGATCATCCCGGGATCGACGTTTCCTTCGGCGGCGAGTTGTCCGTTCTGGTCGTAGACCATTTCGCCGTTGCTCAGCGACGTGATGAGCCCATCGATCAGCATGTTGCCGGGGCCGGTATCGAAGGCGATGACATCGTCGACGGCGCCGCCGGGAGGAAGCCAGGTGACATTGCCGATACCGCCAATGTTCTGCAGGGCACGGCTGCGCGTTGGGTGACTGTGCACTGCCCAGTCGAAATAGGGTGCCAGGGGGGCGCCCTGCCCTCCGACGGCGATATCGGCGACACGGAAATTGGCGAAAACGGGAGTTCTGGTGCGATTGGCGATAACAGCAGGTTCGCCGATCTGGATCGTCGAGGTTGTGGAGTAGGAGATCGCCGGGTCGTGATGGGGCTGGTGCCAGACGGTTTGCCCGTGGGAACCGATGACTTCGAGATCGTGCAAGGCAATACCGGAGGCTTCGCAGATATCGAGCGTGGCCTGGGCGAAGAGGTCGCCGATGACGACGTTCATCGAGCTGAGGCGGGCGATGGCACTTGTCTGGTCTTCGTAGAGATTCAGCAGTTCGGCCCGAACGTCGGGCGGGTAGGGATAGGTTTCGAAGCCCACGAGCTCCAACGTGGCCGATTGACCATGACCGCCAATGCGGACGAGTGCGGCATCGATGCCATCGACCGAGGTGCCGGAAATCAGGCCGACGCAGTAGACAGGCTGGGTCATCTGACCGCGCTGACGATGGCGGCGTTGAAGCTGGCACGGATTGTCTGGTAGTCAGATTTCACAGTCGGATGGACTCGATTGGTCAGCAGGACAACGACGAGATCGCGATCGGGATCGATCCAGAGGCTGGTTCCGGTGAACCCGGTGTGGCCGAAGGCATTCGGTCCGAAGCCGAGACCGGAATCTTCCGGTTCGTTATTGCGAGTTGCCGTGAGGCGCCAGCCGAGGCCACGACGTTCGCTGGAGTTGGTGATTCCGGATTGCTCGGTTTTGGCGAGATCGAGGAGTTTGGACGAGATGCCAGGGACGGTGTTGGTGAGCCAGGCCTGGCCGTAGCGGGCGAGATCGATGGCAGTACCGAAGAGGCCAGCGTGCCCGGCCACTCCATCGAATCCGTACCATGCGTTGCCATCGTGAACCTGTCCGTGGATGAGGCCGGTTCGCCATTCGCCGTTGGCTGGCTTCTGATCCGGGACCTTGTCGCGTTCGAACTCGTTGCTGAGCTCGGTTCCGGCCACGCGATACCTGATCTGTGGCAATGGAAGGTAGCCCGTATCGATCATCCCGAGTGGTACGAGGATCTCGCGCCGGGCATATGTCGCAACCGAGTCTCCGGTGACACGGTGGACAACTTCGCCGAGGGTGATGAAGCTGGGATCGCTGTAGACGATCTTCGTACCGGGCTGCCATTCTGGTTGGGTCCCGGCGAATTTCCGAAGGTAAGCATCGGCACCGTGGGCTTCGAGGAAGTGGGGAATCCAGTCTCGAAAACCGGCGGAATGGGTGAGCAGGCGGCGAATTGTGACTTCAGCTTTCAGCCCGTCGGTGCCGAACTCTTCGATGATCTCGCCGAGTGGCTGATCGAGACCGATGGTTCCCTCGGAGATCAGTCGCAGGATCGATGGAGTCGTAGCGGTGACCTTGGTCAGCGAGGCGAGGTCGAAGATGGTGTCGTTGGCCATCGGAATGCGCTGCGCTGCGGGTTCACGAATGGCCCAGCCGGTAGCGCGGTGGAGCACGATGCGATTACCGACGGTGGCAATGGCGACGGCACCACCATAGTCATGACGGTTGGCCGCGGCAACGAGGGTATTCCAGGCGATGTTGATCTGTTGCCGATTGCACCCGGTCATGGCGGTTTCATCGGAGATGAGGTCGGTTGTTGTAGCGGACATGCGCGTTCAGCTCCTGTGAGTCGGACTGGCGGCGGCTTCGGCAGCACCGGATTCGATGATCGCATCGATCGCTTCGGCTGAGAATCCCAGTTCGGCGAGGATTTCGATCGTGTGCTGACCGAGTACAGGTGGTCCGTGGCGAATATCGAGTGGGGTTTCGGAGAAGTTGTACGGGAATCCGGCGACCTGGACCTCGTCGAGTGTCTGATGGGGAACGGTGCGGACGAGCTGCTGATCCTCGACCTGCGGGTGTTGCAGCACTTCGTCGACGGTGAGGATGGGTCCGCAGGGGACGGCGGCGGCATCGAGGCGGCTGACGATTTCGTCGGTGGTGAGAGGAGCAAAGACGGCGTTGACGAGTTTGTAGACCTCGTGTCGGTACTGGCAGCGCATGGCGTTGGTGGTGAAGTGGGGATCGGTTTTGGCATCGGGCAGGTGCATGGCGTCGCAGAACCGGAGCCAGATTGCATCGTTGCCGACGGCGATGTTGACGAAGCCGTCGGCGGTCGGGAAGGTGTCGTACGGGGTGATGATCGGGTGGCGATTGCCGAGCATTTCCGGGACCTGACCGGTGGTGAACCAGATGCCGGCCTGATAGGTGAGGAGGGCGACCTGACCACCGAGCATCGAAGTATCGACGTACTGACCGCGATGTTCGGGATCGCGTTCGCGGTGGTAGAGCGCTCCGAGAATGGCGTAGGCGGAGAACATGCCGGCGGCAATATCCGCGATCGGGATTCCGAGTTTGGTCGGCATGCCGCCCTCGGTTCCAGTGACGCTCATCATGCCGCTCATGCCTTGCACGATCAGGTCGTAGGCGGTGCGGGAGCGGGCGGGTCCGGTTTGGCCGAACCCGGAGATCGCGCCGAAGACGACGGTCGGGCGGCGTTGGTGAACGGCGTCGTACCCGAAACCGAGGCGGTCGATGGTGCCGGGGGAGAAGTTCTCGACGATGACATCGGCTTCGTCGATCAGTTTCCAGAGGATGTCGCGACCGGTTTCGGATTTGAGATCGAGCGCGATCGAGCGTTTATTACGATTGACTGTAAGAAAGTAGGACGACTCGTCGCCGACAAAGGGTGGGCCCCAGAGTCGGGTGTCGTCGCCTTTGCCGGGGAGTTCGACCTTGATCACGTCGGCACCGAGATCGCCGAGCATCATGGCGCAGTAGGGGCCGGTCATGACGCGGGTGAGATCGACGACCTTGATACTGGAGAGTGGTCCTGCCGAGGGAGTCATGGATGCAGCCTTGAACGAGACGGATCGCGGGACGGAGTCGAGCCATGGTACCCGATCAGGGTTTGGCCGGGTGATCTGGTGGATCGTTTTGGTAAGCGAGACAGGTTGTCATGAGGTCTTGAACCCATCGACCTCTCCACATGCTGAGCCTCCCACGACCTGTCGATGGGTTCAGGATGACGGTAATTTCCGCAGTTGTTGACATTTGCATCGATTTGTAACACTATGAGTTACATGAAACGTTCTTCGCGGTTGTCGGCCGCTCTTCATGTTCTGGTTCATCTGGCGCAATCTCCCGAAATCCGGCGGACGTCGGAGGAGATGGCCGGGTGGTGGCAGACGAATCCGGTGGTGGTGCGGCGAACGCTGGGTCAGCTTCGGGAGGCGAAGCTGGTTGTTTCGGTGACGGGGCCGGGAGGCGGCTGGACGCTGGCGAGCGATCCGGCGGCGATTTCGCTGGCGCAGATTTACTCGGCGTTGGACGAACCGGTAACCGGTCCGGTCTTCGAAGGGGATTCACCTTCCTGTCTGGTTGCGGCGGCGATCGATTCGCTGCTGGCGGATACGAAGCGCGAGATCGAGCTTCAGCTGCTCGCGCGACTCGAGGGTATTTCATTGGCAGATCTGGTGTCCGATGCGGGGATCGCCTCGTATCACGCTGACAAGGAGTTTCGACATGATGTTTGATGCGATGGTGATTGGTGGAAGTTTTGCCGGGCTCTCAGCAGCGATGCAGCTGGGTCGGGCTCGACGCGATGTGCTGGTGATCGATGCCGGGTTGAACCGGAACCGGTTTGCCCACGCGGCAAACGGGTTGCTCGGTCACGACGGGAAATCGCCAGCGGTGATTCTGGCGACGGCCCGGGCCGAGTTGTTGAAGTCTCCGACGGTGCAGCGGCGGGAGGCGACGGTGGTCTCAGCTGGCAAGGACGAGATGGGGTTCGTGGTCGGGACGAACACCGGGGAGACGTACCGCGCGCATCGGCTGGTGCTGGGAATTGGCATCACCGATCGATTGCCACAGATTCCTGGATTGGCTGAGCACTGGGGCAGATCGGTGTTTCATTGCCCGTATTGCCACGGGTTCGAGCTTGCGGATCGGCGGCTCGGATCGATAGTGCCGACGGTCGAGGCGGTTCAGCATATGCAGATGCTGCGGGACTGGAGTGACGATGTCACGATATTCACGAATGGGCTGGAGGTCGATCCGGCGAGCGTGTCCGGAGTCCGGATCGAGACTCGACCGATCGCGAAGGTGGTCGGGAACGACGTTGGCGTCGAACAGGTGGAACTGGTCGATGGAACGCTGATTCCGATCGATGCGATCCATGTCGTGTCCAGTGGTGATCCGGTCGGTGATATCGCGCAGCAGCTTGGTTGCGAGCTGGTCGAATCGCCGATGGGACTGCGGATCAAGGTATCGGAACGGTTCGAGACCTCGGTTCCCGGTGTCTGCGCGGCGGGTGACGCGGCGCGTGGGGCCGGGAACCTTGCGCTGGCAATCGCCGATGGATCGATGGCGGGTTCGATGACGCATCAGTCGCTGCTCTTCGATCCAGGCATACCGAAGAAGGTGCGGACGTCGGTGACGAAGAGGTCTGGAGCTTCTGTCGCGGCGAAGTGACCGCCGAGGTACAGACCGGTCAACACGGTGCCGGTTATCGTGGTGAATCCGATTCCTGGAATGGTGTGTAGTAGAGGGTAACGGACTCCAATCGGTGAGTTCGGCAGCCGGCGCAGATGTGATCAGGGGGTCACCTGCTTCTGGATAAAAGGGTCTTCCGTGAACTCATCAATTGCGCGACGTCTTCGAACGCTCACGATCACCTCTGGTGTCGCGATGACATTGATCATTGCCGCAGGTGCTGCGAGCGATGTTGCAGCTCAGGAGTCTGATGAGGATTGCCAGGCAGATCGATCGAATCATCTGCTGGGTGGATTGCTGACCGACGAATTGACGTTCCTGTCTGATTTGCTGCCGTTCACCATCGCCGGTGAGCAGTATCCAGTTTGCGAGTAAACGTTCCTGCCTGACTGGCCGCAGCTTCCGGCACGGCCAGTTTCATTCCCTCACTACCCGAGAAACGGACCGCCTTCCGGGGCGGTCTGTTTTTTTGTGCGCGACAGATCAGCGTTCGACCTTGGTCGGGCCGCTGCCGTTGGCTCCGAAGATGGCGACAGCGAAGTCGGCGACATCCTGACGTTGTTCGGTTCCGTCGAGAACCATGCATTCGAGGACATCGACGAGGTCCTGATTGATGTCGCCGAGTTCCTGGATGATCGGTCGATC
Organism: Thermomicrobiales bacterium; assembly: GCA_037724245.1. Classification (GTDB taxonomy): domain Bacteria; phylum Chloroflexota; class Chloroflexia; order Thermomicrobiales; family UBA6265; genus JBBJOX01. The sequence goes on from JBBJOX010000105.1 coordinate 6,264, forward strand.
GTTGCGGGATGGGTGGGGATCGGTGACGAATTCGAACATGGCGTCGGTGAGGTGATCGAGATCGACGCGGAGGGTGAAGAAGGACGACATGGGTGGGAGCCTTTCGGTGATGAAGTCGGGTTTCAGGGTACCAAGGAATGCTGGGTTGGGTGTAGTGCGACAGGGGTCGTTCCGCACGCAGAGGCGCGAATCTCGGCGGCTTCGCCGGGGGATCCTTCGCTTCGCATCAGGATGACGGAGCGGGGAGGATAACGGAGGGTGGCGGGCAACCACGAGGGTTGCAATACCGGCGCGGGCGTTCGGACCGGCTGGGCTCGGTTGCTTGGATGGGGGGAGGGATGACAGCGGGGGTGGTGGGCAACCGCGAGGGTTGCACTACCACAACGAGTGCCAGCGGCAGGGTATCGGAGAAAGCTGCGGTTGCGTTACTAATCATTACTGACGAACATTGACTTTTTACTAAAACGCGGTACTGTGATGGGACACACCAACAGATTGGCTCCGTTCCGAGGCCCAGAGGATTTCGCATGTCTGACCGCAAAGTCACCATGTCTGATATTGCGCGCTTGAGTGATGCGTCACCGACGACGGTGTCGCTGGTGCTGCGCGACAAACCGGGGATCAGTACGGAAACGCGGGATCGGGTTCTGGCGGCGGCGCAATCGCTGGGATACCGGCATCGGGCGATCCGGGCCAACCCGGAACGCACCGATATGCGCAATGTGGCGATGCTACTCCGGGCACGTTCGCGGAACCAGTTGCAGCAGCCACCAGGTGTAAATGCGTTTTATTCGTGGGTACTGACCGGGCTCGAAGCCCAGGCACGGGTGGCGAGGTTGAATCTGATCTACGCACATTTGCCGGTGGACGAACGGAATGCCATTCTCGATATTCCACATCATTTGCTGGATCAGCCGTTGACGGGGGCGATTATCGTCGGTCCGTTTTCCGACGAGTCGGTCGATCAGTTGCTGGCGAAGAATCCGGTTCCGGCGGTGCTGGTCGATGCGCCGTCGATTCCGCGGAAGTACGACGTGATCGCATCGGATAACGAAACCGGAGCCTGGCTGGCGGTGCGGCATCTGATCGAGAACGGACATCGCGACATCGGGTTGATTGCACCGGATTCGCAGAGCGATCCGAACTTTGGGCAACGCGCCGCGGGGTATCGGCAGGCCATTCTCGATGCCGATCTGATGGCCTGTCACGGTCGGATCGTTGGCGACGATGTCGGTTCGGCGGTGGCAACGCTGCTGACGACGCATCCGAAAGTTTCGGCAATCTTCTGTGTGAATGATTCGTTTGCGATGGCAGCAATCGCGGCCGCAAATGCGCTGGGGCGGGGCGTTCCGCACGATCTCTCGGTTGTGGGGTTCGACGATACGGATCACGCCGAGAGGACAAGGCCACCGCTGACAACGATGGCGGTCGACAAGGTAGGGATGGGACGATTGGCGATTCAGATGCTGGATTTCCGTATTTCGTGGCCGGAATCGTCGGTGATGTGTACGACGCTGACGCCGCGGCTGGTGGAGCGTGAATCGGTTTCACGCAAGAAGGGGCTCTAGCGATGGTAACGGTCACCGGGAGTGGCAAGACGGTCCGCGGGACAACGACATGGAAGCAAATCGTTTCCGATCGGTGGATGTATCTATTCATGTTGCCGGGTCTTGTCTATTTCATCATGTTCACCTACATCCCGATGGGGTTGAACTTCATTGCCTGGAAGAATTACCAGCCGTTCATCGGCATTCTCGACAGCGAATGGGTGGGTTGGCAGAACTTCAGCCGGTTGTTCAACGATGCGCAGTTCGAACAGGCGCTGATCAACACGATTCAGATCGAGGTGTTGCAACTGCTGTTCGCCTTTCCGGCACCGTTGCTGCTGGCGCTGTTGCTGAACTCGCTGATAAGTGAACCGATCAAGCGGACGATTCAGAGCATTGTCTATCTGCCGCATTTCCTTTCGTGGGTGATTGTGATTGCGCTCTGGAACCAGGTGTTCGGTGGCGCGGGTGTGATCAACCAGACGTTGAGTGACAACGGCTGGGGTGCGCTGAACATCATGGGGAATCCGGATTTCTTCAAGCCGCTGGTCGTTCTGCAAAGCATGTGGAAGGACATCGGCTGGGGCACGATCATCTTCCTCGCAGCGCTGACGAAGATCGATGTGCAGTTATATGAAGCGGCGGCGATGGATGGTGCCAACGGACGGCGTCGGCTGTTCGATGTGACGTTGCCAGGTATTCGCAATATCGTGATTTTGCTGCTGATCCTGCGGATGGGGTCGATGTTCTCGACCGGTTTCGAGCAGTACTTCCTGCAGCGGAACGCAGTTGGTCCCGAGGCGGCCGAGGTGCTCGACACGCTGGTCTACACGCTGGGATTCAATGCCGGGCAATGGAGTTTTGCCTCGGCAGTGGGGATTGTGCGTGGTCTGGTAGCGGCGGTGCTGATTGTGTTTGCCAACTGGCTGGCGAAGAAAGCCGGAGAGGACGGGTTGTTCTAGATGAGTGTTGCATCCAAAACCATTGATGGCCTGATTCCGGGCCGAAAGCAATCGTCCCAGATTAAGCGGCGTGACAGTTCGCGTCCGGTCTGGATGGAGGAACCGGGTCCGGTGATGAGGATCGCGAAGGCGATTGCGCTGACCGTGATCGTGATCATGATGACGTTCCCGATCGTCTATGTGGTT
>JBBJOX010000106.1:0-1754 GCA_037724245.1 Thermomicrobiales bacterium
AGATCGGACAGCACGCGATCCATGTGCCGGGTCAGCGTCATGTTCGGCAGCAGGTTGTAGGCTCCGGAAATAAAGTTCTCGCTCATCGTGGTTTCCGTCATCATGGCGGCACCCTCGGCAATCTTGCGAACCCGATCGGTCAGTTCCTCGACCTGATGTCGCTCGGGAGCCCGCACGAAATACCAGACCTCGGCATCATCTGGAACCACGTTCGGTGCTCCGCCACCATGCGTGATCACATAGTGAATTCGGGATTTCTCGATCGTATGCTCACGCAGGAAATTGACACCGACGTTCATCAACTCGACGGCATCGAGCGATGATCGACCGGTCTCCGGATTTCCTGCAGCGTGCGCGGTACGACCCTTGAACCGGAACTTCAGATTGTTGACAGAGAGACTGCTCCCCGCCCAGGCGGTGTTGTTGATCCCGGGATGCCACGACAAGGCAAGATCGAGATCATCGAAGGCGCCGGCCCGTGCCATGAAGACCTTGCCTTCGCAGGTTTCCTCGGCCGGGCATCCGTAGTAGCGCACCGTTGCCGCCGTGTCTGTCGCGATCAGCCACGCCTTGAGCACACTGGCCGATGCCAGCGCGGCGGTCCCGAGTAGGTTATGTCCACACCCATGCCCGGGGCCATCGGCCACGATCGGTGACTGGCCCGGTTGCCGTTCCTGCGAAAGGCCGGGCAGGGCATCGTATTCGCCAAGAAATCCGATGATCGGGCCGCCGGTGCCATGGGTATATTCCGCCATGAATGCGGTCGGCAGGTCGCCGATATTTCCCGTGATCGTAAATCCGTCGGCGGCCAGATCATCCGATTGCAGTTTGCAGGCCTTGTACTCGGCCAGCGCCAGTTCCGGGTTGTCCCAGATCTCGTCGGCCATCTGATAAAAGCGCCCATGTCGCTCTTCCAGCCATTCGATGACTTCCTGATGCGTCTTGTTCGTGCTCGGGGTAACTGCCACGTGAAGTCCCTTCTCTCTGAAAACCTTCGGAAAACCTGAGATTCTATGCAGCGTTCGAATTTCGAGGCTGAACCTCGGTCGGGATCGGGGACATGAACGGCCGCCCTGCAGTGGATGCGACGAACTCGGACCTCACCTCGGCGAGAAACTGGGAATCGACGATCGCGTCAGCTGCGGCAATCGCCATCGCCTTGGCCGCCAGCAGCATCCCCTTGTGCCCGATCGACATGCCGGACGTAGCCGTGATCGCCCAGCTGTGACCCGGCGTGCCGAGCGCGAAACAGGTCGTCATCAATTGTGCCGTCGGCGCGATCCACGAGACATCGGAAACATCGGTGGATCCCGGCATCACCTCGCCTTCGCCACTCATGGGCTGAATCTCGGCGATCAGCCCATCATCGACTCGACCGACATCAATGTTCTCGGAGCGCGTCAATTGCTGCCGCAGCTCATCGGGAAACGCCCGTGAGATCGTTTGCGCGAAGGCGACTTCCTCTTCGCTGAACTCGAGCGGTCCCAGTTCGTTCAGGATGTCGAGCACGCGGGACGTCAGTCGCTTGTTCGGCAGGTAGTTGTAACTTCCCGCGAGAAACTGGATATCCAGTGTCGTCTCCGTCATCAGCGCAGCACCCTGCGCGATCTTGTTGACGCGCTCGATCAGCTCATCGACCTGATGACGCTGCGGAGATCGTACGAAGTACCACGATTCGGCATCGTCTGGCACCACATTTGGTGCGCCACCGCCTTTCGTGATCACGTAGTGAATCCGCGCTTTCTCCGGCATGT
>JBBJOX010000106.1:1764-8934 GCA_037724245.1 Thermomicrobiales bacterium
GCTCGCGCAAATAGTTGACTCCAACATTCATCAACTCAACTGCATCGAGTGCGGAACGACCGGTTTCCGGATTCCCTGCCGCGTGCGCTGTTCGTCCGTGGAAGCGGTACTTTAGCTTGCTCGAGGCGAGAGTGCTGCACATCCAGGCCATCGTCGTCGATCCGGGATGCCAGGTCAGCGCCAGGTCCAGATCATCGAACACACCCGCCCGCGCCATGAAACTCTTGCCTTCGCCGGTTTCCTCGGCAGGACATCCGTAGTACCGCACCGTACCGGCCGTGTCCGAAGCGATCAACCACGCCTTGAGCACACTGGCCGCAGCTACAGACGCGGTACCGAGCAGATTGTGACCACAGCCGTGACCAGGACCATCCGGTACAAGAGGCGTCTGGAAGTCCGATCGCTCCTGAGAGAGTCCAGGCAAGGCATCGTACTCTCCGAGGAATCCAATGACCGGGCCGCCATCGCCGTGCCGATACTCCGCGACAAACGCCGTTGGAAGATCACCGAGACCCGTCGTGACCGTGAATCCATCCTGCGCCAGATCGTTCGCCTGCAACGTGGCGGCGTGGGTTTCTCGCAGCGCAACTTCCGGATGATCCCAGATCTCGTTCGCCATCGCGACAAACCGATGCTGCCGCTCCTCGAGCCACTCGACGACATTGGCGTGGCCGGTGGTACTGGATAGAGCCATATGGGTCCCTTCATCCTGGAATCGTCGCAGATCAGGCATCGGCCGGATCAGGATTCCAGTCCACGAGTGAGGAGCGGAAGAAGTTCCAGCCGCGCTGTTCCCACCATGGTGCCTGAGAAGCGAGCCGTGGTCCATAGCTCTGCCACGTCGTGACCCTAACTTGCGATCACGATTTTTCTTGGTAGGGAGTTCGCTTATCGGACCCCGAGAGTGTTGGTCGGAATACCGCGGGAGCCCATAAAGGACTCCCCTACGAATAGACAAATCGTACAAGAGAGTTCAAGTGCGTCCAACCAAACAATGACGCCGTCCGGATATCCGGACGGCGTCAATCGACATCGGTCACAGGGACAGCATCGAGTTAGAGTTTCGTCTCCATCACGTGCTCGCATCCTTGCGTAACTGATCGTTCAGAATAACGTATGGCCGAAACACATCCTGGAGTAGCTACCGACGTTTGTGTACCAAGTTCTCCAGATTCATCGCCGGATCGATCAGGTCGTAGTAACAATCGCCACCGGGCATGTTCAGATCTTCGCTTCCCCAGTAATGGCGGATAGTATCCCCATCCCTGACAAAGATGTTGAATGCCGAGCCTTCATCACCAGTTTCCGGATTATAACCGTCGTAGTCTTGATGGAAGGTCGACGGAGCATCGGAGACCAGCGTGAAGTTCTGCCAACCCTTTGCGTCTGCCCAATCGGCAAGCCGCTGAACGGGTGATCGCACGGTCACCACGAAACCTGCCTTGTTTTCCAATGACTTCACCGATGCATCGAGATTAGTCAGATACGCCGTGCAGAACGGACAGGCCGCGTCTCGTTCCGGTCCGAACATCATCGAATAAACCATAAGTGTGTCGACGCCTTCCGGGAAGAGATCGACAATCGATACCTGTTCGACCGAACCGGATGCTGTCAGCCGTTCGAACACATAGTCCCGGATTTCACCACCCGGAGGAAGCTGTTCACGAAGTGACTTGACCTCGGCCAGTAACTGCCCAACTTCCTGCTCTTTTCTCAGGAGTTCATTCCGGGCGTCGCGATATTCGGCTGTTTCATTGGGGAAGCTCGAAGTCATGCGCTTGATTACCTTTCTTCATGCTGAACCATTCAAGACTCCAAGCATGTCGGAACGGCGTCGCGATCACTACTTACATATTGCGCCTACTTATCGAATCCGCAGGTATCGGGTCAGATTACATTGGCTCGGCGGCCGGAATAATCAGCTCTTCGATGATCGGTATCACGGGTTGCTGCTGATCTGGAGTGGCTTCATCGGTGCTTGCAACTCCGGTGACCACAATCAGATCGAGTTCGGGAACCATGTACAGCGTCTGACCGCCGTAGCCATTTCCGTAATACGCCGGGTATTCCAGCGTCTCACGGATCCACCACTGGTAGCCGTAAGCTCCACCGCCACCGATGTTGACGCCACTCGAGGAACTCGTGCCAGTGGCCTGTGGCGATGTCGACTCAGTGATCCAGTCCGGCGTGATGATTTCCTCGCCATCCCATGTGCCGTTGCGAAGCATCAGGAGTCCGAGTTTCGCAACATCGGACGGGATCAGACGCAACCCGCCGGCGCCCCTGGTTTCGCCCTGATTCATTGCGGTCCATTCGGGTTTCGCAATTCCGAGAATGTCGAACATTCGCGGCTGCAAAAATTCCGCCATCGTCTCGCCACTCTTCGCTTCAATCACGTACGAAAGCAGGTTCGAGTTCGAGGAATCATATTCGAACCCTTCACCCGGGGCGTAGGCAAGTGGGCGGGCCAGCATCAGTTCCAGATCGTCCGTTTCGTCGTGACGACTGAAATTGATTCGGCCGTCCCACTCCCAACCGGACATCGAGGTCAGAAGATGAACGAGCGTGATGTTGGCGACCCGAGGATCAGCCTCCGCAGGAATTCGATCAGGAATCAATTCGCCAAGTGTCTGGTCGAGATCCGTCAACAGGCCTTCGCGAAAGGCGATCCCGGTCGCCATCGCCGTCACGCTCTTGGTAATCGACCAGATGTGAAACGGTTCGTCGGCCTCGAACCCGTTGTAATGGTTGTCGATCACCAATGCGCCGTGGCGCACCACGATTAGCGAGGTCAGCAGTGGAGTCGTCAATTCCACCATCTCATCGATCTGATCGGACAGATCATCCGGGAATCCCTGATCTTCCGGGGGCGAGGTTGTCCAGGACGCGGTCGGCCAGGTTTCGCCGGATTGAAGTCCGGGGAGGTTGGAGCGAGGTGTGATGTCCGGGCGTCGAACTCTATCCTGGACCGAGGCGGTGGATGCGATCAATGCGGCGAGTGGTGTAGTAGCTGCGATCACACGTTTTCGGTTGGATATTGATCTCAAAACTGAACGATCCTTTGGTTATCGACTGATTGGCTCTGATCTGGCTCGCCGAGCGAACCGTTGCCAGGTCATCCGGCCGGAATCACGACACCCAGAGCCAGCGGCAGGCTCGGTTCCGCTCCGAACTCGGCATTGGTTCCGTCCTCGTTGACCACGACCATGCTGGCGGATCCAAATGTTCCGTCTCCGACGATGATGTCGTGGCCCCGTTCCCGGAGAACGCTGAGCAACGGATCGATCATGCCTTCCTGAATCCGCAGCTGGTTCCCGTATCCCCAGTCGTGAGCGGATGACGGAAAGGCTGTGCTGACCCAGCGCGGTCGATTGATCGCTTCGTCTGCGGTCAGACCAAACTCGACGACGTTCAGGAACTGCTGGGCTTGACCCTGCGGCTGGGAATCGACACCCGTGTTGCCTCCGAGAATGTGCAGCCGACCGTCCCTGGTTGTGAGGTACGGGCATGATGTGTGACGCACCTTGTACCCGGGAGTCAACTCGTTGACATTGCCTTCCTCGACAGAAAGCATGCGCATCCGGTTGTTCATGTGAATTCCGGTGTCACCAACAACCAGAAACGCAGCGCCGAGACTGGTTGTGACGCTCGCGGCGTTGCCATCGGAATCGATCACCTGGAATGTCGTCGTGTGTGCAGGAACATCCCCCTGCGCCACAAGATTGCTCTCGATCGGCCAGGTTATCGCTGCCTGCATATCGATGCGCTCACGCTGGGCTGCGGCATGTTCGTCCGAGAGCAGCGCCTCGATCGGGATATCGACTCGCTCCGGATCGCCTATGTGCACGAAGCGATCGGCGAAGGCAAGCTTCATTGCTTCGACCTGAACATGGATCGCGTTGGGGTTGTCGATATTGTATTGGGAGAGTTCCAGCCCCTTGAGCATGTTCAGCGCCAGCAGCATAGTGATGCCTTGGCTGTTGGGCGGATTCTGATAGACCGTCAACCCGTTGCCGTAATCGATCGACACTGGCTCGACCAACGACGTCGCGAAGCCGTTGAAGTCCTCGATTGCCAGATATCCGTTGTTTTCATTGGAATAGGCGACGATTGCCTCGGCGATCGGACCTCGGTAGTAGTAATCTCGAGCCGCCTGAATACCTGCCGGGCGGGATTCAGCCAACCCCTCGTTGTAGACAGCAACCAGCGACTCGAAGGTATTGGCGAGATCGTCCATATATATGATGTCGCCTTCGGCGGGCAACACACCCTCCGGTGCATAAACGCGTGCCGAATCAGGATATTCCAGAATCTGGTTGTCGAGATCTGCAGCCCAGCCTGCAAGATCAGCACTGGCGGCGTGCCCGTTGCGCGCCAAATCGATCGCGGGTTGCAGGACCTCGCCCAGATCGAGCCGACCATAAGCATCGAGCCAAACCATCCAGCCATCCCAGGCACCAGGGACGTTCGACTGATGGATGCCGAGTGCCGGGGCACGAGTCGCGTAATCCTCACGCGTCGCCCAGCTGCCGGTCGGACCGACACCATCGACACTGGTGACCTCGCCCGACTCCGCGCTGTAGTAAAGCGCCCAGGTTCCGCCACCAAGCACACTGGAGAACCAGCCTTCGACAACAGTCAGGACCGAAGCCACGGCGACAGCGGCATCCGCCGCCGAACCGCCCGCTTCGAGAATGGCGAGACCGGCATTCGTTGCCGCCTCGTGCGTCGTCACGACTGCCTGAACGTGACCACCGGGCGCCTGCGCGGCAACAGCAGAAGCGCCAGAACCCGCCGAGGCCAGATAGACGCCAGCGACATTTGCCGCGATCGCACTACCAACAACCTGACGCCGAGATTGCCGTTGATTCAGTAAACGTTGAGTAGCCATTCGGTTATTCCCCTGGTACGAGGTTCCAAAACGCACGTTCCCCGACGGGCCGTGCAGCGTCGGGATTGACCTGCCGGACAAACGTCGCTACAGCACCGTGATTCTGGTGGGATGTGAGTGAATTTAGCCAATCCACCCGGAATTCAACACTACATGATTCGCCCGATCGACAGGCGCACAAGGTATATTGGCAAACCACTATTGAGGCATACGCCAGGGATTGATCCATGGTTTTTCACCTACTGACACAATCCTGGGCCATCACTCTCCAGACGCCTTCTCCTGTGCGCCAGCCGCATGTATTCCGGATACGAAAAACCACGGAAGAGCTTGCAAGCTCTTCCGTGGTTCGTTGGCGTGAAATGCGTTCGTACTCGCCGACATCAGTCCCAGCTGAGGTTGGCGCCCTTGCGGTAGTCGGTGACGCGGGATTCGAAGAAGTTCTTTTCCTTGCCAAGGTCGATCGTTTCCGACATCCATGGGAAGGGATTGCGAGCCATGTACTGACGCGGCAGACCAATGCGCTCGAGGCGACGATCGGCGATGAACTGGACATACTCCTCGAAGAGACTGGCGTTCAGACCGAGCACCCCGTTCGGCAGGCAATCCCGGGCGTAGTCCTGCTCCAGAATCACCGCATCGCGGATGTTCTGGACCATGCGATCCTGGAACTCCAGCGTCCACAGTTCCGGGTTCTCGTCCTTGATCCCGTTGATCAGATCGACTCCGAAGTTCAGGTGCGTCGTCTCGTCACGCAGGATGTACTGGAACTGCTCGCCGATACCCTTCATCCGGTTCTGCCGATGGAAGCTGAGGATCATCGCGAATCCCGCGTAGAAGAAGATGCCTTCCATGATCACGTAGAACCCGATCAGGTTCTCGAGGAATTTCTGCTGCCCCTCGAACGTCTGGGTCGTGAAATTGGGATCGACGAGTTCGGCCGTCAGTCGCATCTCCATCTCGTCCTTGGCCGCGATCGCCGGACTGGTGTGATACATCCCGAAGATTTCGCGCTCATCGAGACCAAGACTCTCGACCACGTAATGGAAGGTGTGCGTATGCACCGCTTCCTCGAAGGCCTGGCGCAGCAGATACTGCCGACACTCTGCATTCGTGACGTGCTTGAAGATCGCCAGCGTCAGATTGTTGGCGACCAGGCTCTCTGCCGTGGCGAAGAATCCAAGGTTGCGCAGGATAACGAGGCGCTCGTCAGCGCTCAGATCATCACCCTTCCAGGTTCCGATATCGCCGGCCATCGCCACTTCGGTCGGCATCCAGTGATTGGCGCAGCCGTTCAGATAATGCTCCCAGGCCCACTCGTACTTGAGCGGCATCAGCTGGTTCACATCGACCGTGGCGCAATTGATCAGGCGCTTGGAATCGGCACTGGCCACCGCCGCGCGTGGGGCGATTTCGACACCAAGTTGAATAGTCTGGCTCATGCGGGAGAACTCCTCTTCGAACGATCAAACGAAACTGGTGTGGTGAGTTCGGCCAATGGCTTAGTCGAACTCGCAGGATTTACTGGCAGGCTTCGCAATCGAGTTCTTCGACGATCGGCAGGTCGAGATCTCCAGTCGACGGCTTTGCCCACTGCGACGGCACTTTCAGCAGTGGTACTTCCTGTGCCTGTTCTTGCTCGGCCGGTGGCGCGATCGTGACCTGTGCCTCGACCTCGGGTGCCACTGGCGCGATCACAGGCTGGACCACCGCTGCCGGAGCGGATATCCGGGCATCGGCCGGACGTTGCTGTGTCTCGAACTTCGGCTCGACCGTGATGACTTCACGGTTCATCAACACTTCACTCGATGCGCTCTTCGACTTCATCCAGCGTGGCTGAATCCCGAAGCGATTGACATCAATCGTCGATTTCTCGGCGGTCGTTGCTCCACGCGAACGCAGGTAGTAGGTCGTCTTCAGACCCTTCTTCCAGGCCAACATGTACATGTCGTTCAGCTTCTTGCCGTTCGGCTCGCCGATGTAGAGGTTGAGCGACTGACCCATGTCGATCCACTTCTGCCGACGCGACGCTGCATCGATGATCCACTCTGGCTCGACCTCGAACGCGGTCGGATAGCGGAGGCGAATCTCGTACGGGATGCGCTCGATCGCCTGGATCGAACCATCCCAGTACTTGATCTCATCGAGCATCTGCGGGTCCCAGAGATCTGCCGCTTCGAGTTCGGCGACCAACGACTCGTTGACGATCGTGAACTCACCGGAAAGGTTGCTCTTGACGAAGAGGTTGCTGAAGATCGGCTCGATCGACTGCGCCACAC
>JBBJOX010000107.1:0-8894 GCA_037724245.1 Thermomicrobiales bacterium
CAACACCGGTTTTGCCGGGGTGGAAACGATGCCGGCCGATAGCCAGGTACGCCAAGGATTCGACACCCTGACTTCCGAGTTTTCCGCCGGGCGTATCTCGCCGGTACTCTTCGCGATCGAAGGTGATCGTGAGACGGCGCAGCCCGGAATCGACGCCCTGATCGCCTCCCTCGCCACGGAAACCGTGCCCGATGGCGATGCAACCCGTCCGGCATTCCTTCCGATCGATGCCGCCACGGCCGTCCGCTGGAACGGGGCCGGGGACGTTGCCGTCCTCGAAGCTACCCTCAATATCTCGTCGAACGAGGAACGGGCCTATACCGAAATCAAGCGCCTGCGTTCAGACATCGTTCCCGCCGCCTTTGCCGGAACCGGTGCCGAAGTCTACGTGTCCGGAGACACCGCCTTCAACCAGGACTTCTTCGATCAGGTATCCACCTATACCCCGTACGTGCTGGCCTTCGTCCTCGGCCTGAGTTTCCTCTTGCTGCTGCTCGCCTTCCGCTCAATCGTCGTCTCGGCCAAGGCAATCGTGATGAATCTGCTCTCGGTGGGAGCAGCCTACGGATTGCTGGTGCTGGTTTTCCAGAAAGGCATCGGCGACAACGTACTCGGATTCCAGCAAACACCAACGATCGAGGCCTGGATCCCGATTTTCCTGTTCTGCGTGCTCTTCGGATTGAGCATGGATTATCACGTCTTCCTGCTCAGCCGTATCCGCGAACACTATGATCTCACCGGAAACAACACCGAATCGGTGGCTGTCGGTCTCCACTCCACCGCCCGTATCATCACCGGCGCTGCCCTGATCATGGTCGCGGTCTTCGGCGGATTCGCCGCCGGTCGTCTCGTTATGTTCCAGCAAATGGGCTTCGGACTTGGGGTTGCCGTACTGCTCGATGCAACGATCGTGCGCTCCATCCTCGTGCCTTCGGCCATGGCGCTGCTCGGGGATCGCAACTGGTACATGCCGCGCTGGCTGGCCTGGGTGCCCGATCTTCGCATCGAGGGTACTCCGGCTCCTGCACCAAGGCCCGTGACCTCGACCGAAGGCATGGCCATGGGATCCTCCGCCGGTGGTGGTGCCGGAGATAATTAGCGAAGGGCCATTAGCTCATGCCGAAACCGACTGATGCCAGGATCGACCCAACCGTGATCGACCGTCTGCGCAGCCTCTGCGCGGCCTTTCCCGGGGCCGTCGAGGATGCCGAAAGCGTGGGCAAGCCTGTCTTCAAGGTCGGCGGCAAAATCTTCGCCATACAACACGGCGCCGACAACCGGATGTCACTCTGGGTCAAGGCGCCGGCTGGCATGCAATCGACCATCGTCGCCAGTGATGACGCCTTCTGGTTCGTGCCACCCTATGTCGGACATCGCGGCTGGGTTGGCTGCTGGCTGGACGGCACCCCGGACTGGGACACCATTGCCGACGCGATCGATGAAAGCTACCGCCTGACCGCACCGAAACGACTGCTGCGCGAACTCGATGCTTCATCCACACCATGACATCACCACGGTCATCCTGAGGCACGAAGGATCAGCCACCGGCACGCGAACTCCCGCCAATCGACAGCTCCGGGCACGCAACTGATCTATCGCAAGCCTGAGATGACAAGCTGCGGTCTGCCGCTACGCGAAAACATCGTGGTGGAATCATTCCATCTGGCGCAATCTGCTCCGTGCGTCGCGTTCGATCAGCAAGCGACCCGGTGCACGATCAATCCTTGGCTTCGTACGCGATCAGATCGTCCTGGGTCGCGCCGAACACGCTGACCAGCCACGTCAGATCCGATTCGCCGATCTGCGTATCCGACCCCGAAATCCCGAAACCAGGACCAGCCGCACCACCGATGATCTCGCCAGGGGTCGGGCCATTGGCCCCGACGCCACTCACATCCAGCACGGCGATTGTGTAGATGCCGGCCGATAACGTCAGGGGGAGGGCATCGTTCAGCAAATCGGGATCGGTCGCGTCGTCCATCGGAACCAATTCGACCGCCATGAACGTGATCTGGTCACCATTCGTCGAGGTTGGCAAAATTTCGTCGCCTTGCTCGATGGCCAGCGCCTCTCCCTGATCGAGGGCGATCGACGTTTCGTTCGAACGAAGGACGGTCACCGGACCCTGGGTCGCGATGATGAACCCGTTTCCAAACGTCATCACATCGTGCTCGCCGCGAGTGTGCGTCAGCAGATTCCGCGTCTGCCATTGATAGTCACCGGCTGGCAAGGCGAAGACGGCATAGGACACTACCGGGATCGATGAGGGAACGCCTGCCAGAAATGGTGCATCACTGGCCGAAGCCGAAGCTTCATCGACCTCGTCGGAAAAACTGTCCGGAGTTGGTTCGATCGTTGGCTCGCTGGTCGGCGACGGTGTTTGCTCGTCCTCGTCCTCGTCTTCGTCCGCCGGTGTCGATTCCGATTCGTCCTCGATCCGATCGATCTCGACATCGGACGATGCGACGGTCGGAAGCACTTCCTCATCATCAACGGCAGCTGTCGGGTCAGGATCTGTCTCCGATTCGCTTCCGGTATCGAAGATAGTCGCCAGCCAGACAACCAGTGGAATGTCTTCCGGATCGTCCTCGCCTCGCGACTCGATCGAGAATGCCGGTCCCGCCGCCTGTTCGATCAGTTCACCCGCGCTTGGCCCATCCTCCGACAAATTCGTGATATCGAGGAGGGCGATCGTGTAGGTTCCCGCCTCTAGCGTGACTGGCAGCACCTGATCCGGAGCTTCATCGTCCCGCAGTTCGCTCAGCAGCACGAATTCGACCAGAACCATGGTCCCGGGAGTATCGCCGGACGCCAGTGGCTTGATGCGCTCGCTTTCCGCCAGTTCGATGTTCGATCCCGCAGCCACGGCACGCGATGGCGCGCCCGCCTTGATCACGATGATCGACTGATCGAGCGAAAGCAGAAATCCGCGATGCACCTCGATCGGCTCGTCCGTCCGCTCTCCGGTGGTCAGGCTGGTGGTTTGCCATTGATACTCGCCGGCTTCGAGCTCAGTAGTCAGTTCACCGGCAATCGGGACATCGGCGGGAACACCTGGCAAACCTCCGCCCTGGGTCACCGTCGTGATTTCTCCCTGGGCAAGCATCGGTTCCACCCGGAAACCAGCAGTTGCAAGGATCAACGCGAACAGAACAAACAGCCTCAGTGATAGCGAACCCACGGCCAGACGCTTCATCACGACACCCCGGACATAGCGTAAGGAAATGGAGAGCATCTGCCCGGGCAGGATTCTACCGAAATGCCTGCCATTGAGCCGAACATCAACTCACCACTTTATCAATCGGGACCCACCTTCGATCCTATCATACGGCCCGCGTAATCCCGGTTAACCGGACGCACCCAAGGAGCAACAGATGACCCGAACGGACTCCCACATCGACGCATCCTGGCCAGCGGATACGCTGACCTCCGAGGACCGTGCCCGCTTCAATCGCTATCGGCACGCCTCCGATTTCGCGTCCGGAATGCAATGGAACGAGCGCCAACGTCGCGGAGAATCGCGGCTGACCTTTAATTATGCCCAGACGCTGCTCCGAAAATCTGCCAGCTATGTCTTCCCTGCCCCGGTCAGCTTCAGCATTTCACCGGTTTCCTCCGATGCCGCCGCAACCAGTGCCGCCGCCGAAGCCGAACACTGGCTCAACAGCGTTGCCGCGCGGTTGGATCTCGCCCAGCTCGATCTGGCCATGGCCAGTGAAATCGCGACGCTGGGCGATGGCGTGGCCAAGGTGACCTGGGATGCCACGACTACCCAACCTCGAGTGACTTCGGTCGATCCCGCATCCATCGCCGTTCGCTGCCACGCCGATGATCCGCGGCACCTGCTTCAGGTCACGCACCTGTATGGCGTTCACGCCAGCGAACTGGGCCACCTCTTCCCGGATCTCTCCATTCCCGTCATCAGCCTCACCAATGCCGCGATTCCTGTCGCCGAAATCTGGACCGACCGTCGCTGGCAGGTGCTGATTGCCGGTCAAACCGCACTCGAAACAGACAATCCCTACGGCTGGATTCCCTACGTCTTCGCCGCCAATAATCCGATGTCGCATGGATTCTGGGGACGATCCGATCTGATCGAGCTGGAAGACGTTTGCATCGAAATCAATCGCCGCACAACAATTCTTTCCCGCGTGCTCGAACTCTCCGGTGCACCGATTGCCGTGCTCGAAAATGTCGACGGGTCGGACGGCATCAGCGTTGGCCCCGGTGCCAAGTGGGAACTGCCGGAAGGGGCGAAAGCCTATCTGCTCGATCTTCTGCAGGGTGGCGGCGCCCATCTCCATATCGAATACATCGACCTGCTCTTCCGCATCCTCCACGATCTGAGTGAAACGCCCCGCACCGCGTTCGGTGATTCCGGACGCGATCTTTCCGGAGCTGCGCTCGAGGTCGAAATTCAGCCGCTGGTGCAAAAAGTCGGACGCCAGCGCCGCATGTGGGAAGGTGTCTTTGCCCGGCGCAACCGCATGCTGCTCGATCTCGAAGAGCGTTTCGGCACGACACCGATCGCTGGATATCGCGAAAGCACAACGATCTGGCCGGCCGTACTGCCGAGTGATACCGATGTCGCTGTACGCAATGCCGTCGCCCGGGTTGGTGCCGGCATCCAGAGTCGCCGCAGCGCAATCGCCGATCTGGGCCACCTCGATCCCGATCGCGAACTCCAGCGCATCCTCGATGAGACGTCCGACGCAAACCGTCCGTAGCCTGGCACAGGCGTTAGGCAGGCCATTTCGTCGTATGATTGTGGCTGAAACGTCCACGACGATCTGGCAATCCATCCACCCAAGAGGAGGCGCACGGTGTCACTCAGCACGTCCAAACTCAACCGACGATCTGCACTGAAGGCGGCCAGCGCCGGTGCTGTCGCCCTCTCGACCGGTGTTGCGTTCAGCGAGGATATCCTCGCGCAGGGTGCCACTCCTGCTTCTGGTGCCACGGGCGAACTCATTATCGGCAAAGGCGCGGAAGCCGTCGGATTCGATCCCGGCGTCGTCACCGCTGTCTCCAGCATCGATCTCCTGCATATGACCTACGAAAATCTCGTCGTCTTCGATGACAATGCTGTGCCACAACCGCAGCTCGCCGAGTCGTGGGAGATCGTCGACGATCTTACGTACATCTTTACCCTCAAAACTGGCGGGTCGTTCCACGATGGGAAACCGCTGACCGCCAGCGATGTCGCCTATTCGATCATGCGCATCAAGGACGAGGCAACCGCATCGCCCCGCGCCAGTCAGTTCGCCCTTGTCGATACCGTCGAGGCAACCGACGATCGAACTGTCACCTTCAACCTCAGTGCCCCGTACGGACCGTTCCTTGCCACACTCGCCGCAAGCTATTCGGCAATTCTGCCCTCGCTCGATCCGCCAGCCGATTTTCAGACCACGATCAACGGCACGGGCCCGTTCATGCTTTCGCAGTACACGCAGGACACCGAGACGATCATGGCCGCCAACCCGGCCTACCGCGATCCGGGTATCCCACGCCTGGCCACGCTCAATTACCGCATTCTGCCGGACGAACCATCCCGCCTCGCCGCGATCCGGACCGGTGACATTCAGCTGACGACGCTGGCCGATCCTATCTCCGCCGATTCAGCCCGCACCAGCGAAGGTGTTACGGTCGTCGAGCAGGAAACGACCGATTACTATCTGCTTGGCTTCAATTGCCTGCAGGCGCCATTCGACAACCCCAAGGTCCGCCAGGCGCTCAGCCTCGCGGTCAACCGTCAGGCCATCATCGATGCCGTCTTCTTCGGCAAGGGCCAGGTAACCGGGCCAATCGTTCCGACGCTCGGCGACTGGGCGCAACCAGTCGATCAGCTGCCGCGGTACCAGCAGGATATCGACGGTGCCCGTGCCCTCCTCGAGGAAGCCGGCGTTACCGATCTCTCCTTCAACGTACTGGTTGGTACGCTCTACCCCGAGTTCATCAGCATCGCCCTCGTTATCCAGGATCAGCTCAGCGAAATCGGCGTTACCATGACCCTCGACCAGGTCGAATGGGGAACCTTCGTCGATCGCTGGCTGGCTCGTGACTTCGAATCCTTCGTCAGCTACAACGGTTCCGGTAACGATCCCGATCTCGCCGTCTACGCCATGCTCTCCAGCGGCGGCTCGACCAACGCCTTCCAGTTCAGCGACGAGGAAGTCGATCGCCTGCTCAACAACGGACGAACCACGACCGAGCCCGAAGAGCGCAAGGCCTTTTATCACGAGGTCGAAGTTGCCGTGGCCGAAGCCGCCCCGGCACTCTTTCTCAGCACGCGGTACGCGTACTTCGCAACCCAGTCGAATGTCTCCGGATTCGCCCCATCGGCGTCGCAAACCTGGGACACGCTGTCGCAAACCACGGTTGCCGGGGACTGATTCAGGCGTGCATCTCCTCGCTGATCGAACGATTCGAGACTCTCCGGGCAGGATTTCTCATCGAATCCTGCCCATCCCGGCGTGTACATGCTGAGATTTCTGCTGCAACGCCTGATCACCGTCTTCATCCCGACATTGCTCGGTATCTCCATCCTCGTCTTTGGCGCGATGCGCCTGATTCCGGGAAACTTCGTCGACATCCTGATCGGGCTCGGACCCGATGTCAGTGAAGAGCAACGCGCCTCGATCGCCGCATCCTACGGCCTCGACCGCCCCCTGCCCCTGCAATATCTCTCCTGGCTGGGCAACACGCTTCAAGGGAACATGGGCAATTCGCTGCGCTCCGGCGAACCGGTCGCCAGTGCCATCCTCGATCGACTCCCGGTCACGCTGGAACTGGCAATTCTGGCCACCCTGCTCTCACTGCTGATTGCCGTGCCGCTCGGGGTTCTCGCTGCGATTTACCGCGGTGGTCCGATCGACGCAATCGCCCGTGGTATCGGCCTGATCGGCCTCTCGGTTCCGAACTTCCTGATCGCGACGATGCTCGTGCTCTTCGTTTCCACGAAATGGCAAATCGTCCCCACCACCGGGTTCGTGCCAATCTCCGATGGTCTGATCGCTAACCTGAAATCGATCCTGCTCCCGACGATCTCGCTGGGCCTGTTGCTGATTGCGTCAGTACTACGGATGACAAGATCGGCGGTTCTCGAAGAACTCTCGAAGGAATACCTGACCGTGGCTCGCGCCAAGGGTCTCGGTGAACGTGCCGTCATTCTCGGTCACGTCCTCCGCAATGCCCTGGTCCCCGTGATTACCGTGGTCGGCATCCAGACTGGCTACCTCCTCGGCGGAACGGTCATCATCGAACAGATATTCGCCCTGCCCGGTATCGGACGACTCGCGCTGGATGCCGTATCCCAGCGCGATTATCCCGTGGTGCAGGGAACAACGCTCTTCATCGCTGCCAGCTTCGTCGTCGTCAACATGTTGACCGATGTCGTTTACGGTCTGGTCGATCCCCGGATTCGTCTCGGGGAGGAATCGTGAGCACGGTCCGCGATGAACTCAGGATTACCGGCCGTCCCACGACGTTCGCACGGCGCGTCCTGCTCGTCGTGCGAACGTCGTGGAAACGGTATCCAACTGGCGTTATTGCCGGCGTTGCCCTGCTGCTCGTGCTCCTGATTGCCCTTCAGGCTGGCTGGTTTTCACCTGGCGATCCGGTCGATATGGCCCCGGCCGATCGCCTGCAATCGCCAGCGGACGCCGGATACTTCGGAACCGATGTTTTCGGGCGCGATGTGCTCAGCCGGATCATCTTCGGACTTCGCATATCACTCGGTGTCGGCGTTGCCTCCGTGCTCTTCGCGACTATTGCCGGAACGCTGCTCGGTCTGGTCGCGGGGTACGTTGGTCGCTGGCCGGAATACCTGACGATGCGCCTGATGGACGTTCTCTTCGCGTTCCCCTCGATTCTGCTCGCCATCCTGATCGTGTCGATCCGGGGAGCCGGATTCGTCAGCATCATCCTCGCGACGGCCCTCGTCTACACACCGATCTTTGCCCGAATCGTCCGCGGATCTACCCTTTCCGTGAAGAATCGTGAATATGTACAGGCCGCGGTTGCCAGCGGGGCGACAACGCCTCGCATTCTCTTTCGTCACGTGTTGCCAAATGTGTCGACGCCGATTCTGGTCCAGCTGGCACTCAGCATGTCTGGCGCCGTAATCCTCGAAGCCGCGCTCAGTTTCCTCGGGCTTGGTGCCGTGCCACCCACACCCTCACTCGGATCGATGCTCAGTGAAAACCGGACCTACATGGAACAGGCGCCGTGGACCGTGATCTTTCCGGGATTGGCGCTCGGATTGCTGGTGCTCTGCATCAACATGGTCGGCGATGCGATCCGCGACGCTTTCGATCCCCGCCTTCGCACCACCGCCCCCTGACGGACTGGACTGCCCTACGGTCCTGTTTGGCACATTGAGATGTCGGATCCTGATTCAGACGACGCTCGCCTGAACAGCTGTGACAACTTCCTCAAAGTTGGCCAGATGCCAGCGCGCGCCCTCGACCGCATCGGCCAGCACCGTGTCGTGATCGGGTAGCTTCCGACGGGACAGCGTGTCGGCCGAAATCTCTTGCATGTAGCTGACTTCGAGCAGATTGCCGGCAGCGATACCGGTCGGAAGTGCGGCGATCTCCGCCGCACTGAGCGGATTCGTCCTGTGATAGCCGCGCAGAAAACCGGAAAGATGGCCCAGCCTGTCCAGATCCGATACCTCCGTTCCGTGCCGCCAGCCTTTCCGAAATCGTCGCGACAGGTACTTGGCAATATCCCAGATTCTTGGCGCCATCGGCAGATGATCGAAGTCGATGAATCCCGAAACAGTATTCGGGCAGCGCAGAATTACGTTCTCCGGTGTCAAATCGCCATGGATCAGTTGAGTGGGCAGGCCATCCAGAACCGTTGTCATGTGGTCGCGTCGCGTCGCGAACCCT
>JBBJOX010000108.1:0-324 GCA_037724245.1 Thermomicrobiales bacterium
CGAAGAACGCCTGAGCATCGAGATCGTTCAGTTCATCGAGGCGATAGACGGTGTCACTTTGGCTGGTATTGAACACGGATGGGCGAGGCGTGCAGACATCTTGTAACGAGGGAATCAACGTAGGTTCTCCTGCCTCGACACTGCTTGAATTTGAACGATAGTATCCCGGCAGAGTATACGTCAGTCGCCGTTGCCTTGGTACCAGGCGAGCACATACAACCACCCGAAAGGACCACAGCCATGCACACGATGACACGCGATGAGGCGCTCGAGTTTCTCGAAAGCACTGTTCATATGGGTCATCTCGCGACGACACGGGAGGAT
>JBBJOX010000108.1:334-8811 GCA_037724245.1 Thermomicrobiales bacterium
CATTCTGGATCGCGAGAACAATGAGGTTGTCTTCACCACCAGAGACACGTCGGTCAAGGCGCGCAATCTGGCGCGGACTGGCTACGCTGCGCTCTCGGTGACGGACGACATCGCACCCTATTCCCACGTTGCCCTCGAAGGCACGGTGACAACGGACGAGGATCCCGAGCGCTTGCGGAAATGGGCCACAACCATCGCTGGCAAATACATGGGTGCCGATCGGGCCGAGGAGCTTGGTGCACAGAATGGTGCCCCCGGGGAACAGGTCTGCCGCATGAAGATCGTAAAGATCAATGGCATGAGCAGCGTTACGGATTAACCGTAGCTATTGCCATGCCGTAAGTACCCGGCATCACGGCACCGGTACAGCTACCGACCGCGCTTCTTCTTGTCGTACGGCATCTTCGTTGATTTGCGCGACGTCGATTTCGATGCCTTGATTGCCATGCTCAGAAAGAACACTCCCAGACCCACCGCAACCGCCAGAAACAGGAACGCACCAGGATTGCGGAAGACGAAGCCAACGGTGAAGAGAAAGGCGATCACCGCCACTGCATTCTTTTGCGATGCCAACGCCTTGGGCGTCGGGTGGCTGGTCGGTTCGGATTCGCTGGTGTCGGCTGTTGTCATCGAGATGCCGGATCGGGGCGGAACCGGCGGGTTCAGCTTCCGGTTCGGATCCGGGTTCTCGCCACGCTGATCGGCTGTGTTCTCCGATTCCTTTGGCGTAACCGGTGCCGCTGGCACTGATCTGGCCGGGCGATCGGCTCGCGTTGCCGTGGCGCCGGCGGCTGAACGCTGGGGCCGGGAACGGGTTTCCGGCTTCGGCTCCGATTTCACGGAGGCGACGGTGTCCGATTCGACGATCGCCCGCTTCGCCTGCGCCTCGACACTCTTCGCGAAACTGGAATCGATCCGCGCCATCTCGGTCAGCTCGGCGGCGATCTCACGGGTTGAACCTGGCGTGGTTACGGAGACGCCGGAATCGCCACGAAGTGGGCTCGGCACCGGCCTCACCGGCGCTGTGGCCGAGGCCGCAATTGTCGTCGGTGGAGTCGGCGCTGCTGGCGGTGGCGGTGCTGCATAGGCGTCCGCAACGTACGGCGACGTCGGGATGGACGATGGTTCGGCTGCGAGTGGTGTGCGCATGGCCGAGCTCTCGGCGACCGGAGTCGTCGCGGTCGCGGCGCCGATCGTCGAGCCGCCGGGCGATTGATAGGCCGCCAGCAGAACGTCGCAGTGCGGGCAGATCACGTCTGCCGTCGAAACCGCTTTGCCACAGTTACCGCAGGTTGTACCAGTGCCGTCTGTCATATCGTTGCCTCAGTGCCGAACCCGGTGCCGGAATCCGTGCGATCCTGTGGTATACAGAAATCCGTCGTGGATTCCACGTTCTACCAAACAGGACGCGATCATTCACCAGATGGTTGCCTCGCATCAATTCTACGGCGAAGGGTGATTTCGGTTTGGATCGTTCGCAGAACCCTCCCCCAGACAAGCAGGAAGCCGATGCCGACGATCGATCGCAGCTGATCTTTTGCGGTATGTGCGGAGCGCTTAATCCGTCGGCCAGCTTCTACTGCGCTGCCTGTGGCACCACATTGGTCGATGCCTTCCACGCCACCGAAGGCCTCCGCGTTCACGAGCGTCCCGATTCGGCCTCGCGCCTGATCGAAATCGTCGCATCGGGTTCCGAATTGGAGATCGCCGAGGATCCGAACGCGCCGCAGGATTTCGTCCGGGTTCGCCTCGCCTCCGGGAAGCTCGGCTACATTCGCCTGCTCGATGTCAATGCCTCGAGCGCACAGCGGACGGTTGCCACATCGCGCTACGACGAAGCGGCCGATATCAACTCCCACGCCAAGGGGTGTGTTTCCACCACCGGTGCCCTCGGTGCTGTTGCGCTGGCGGTCGTTCTCGGTGCCCTTGTCCTCGTCATCATGCTCCGTTCCAATACCTACGATCAGGGAACATTTGCCATTGTTTTCTGCTTCGGCGTGGGTCCGTTCTTCATTCTCACCGTCGCGCTCTACCTCTATTCCCGGAGTCGGGAAGATCGCCTCGCCGCCGAGTCGGAAGACGCCGAGCTCGAGCGCGCTGCACAATCCGGAGATTCCTGATGGATGTTGAAGGTCGGCTCGAAGGTCGGCAGGATTACACAATTCATGGTGGCCCCTACGCCCGGCTGTACTTCACTCATCTCGATGATCCGGAAACGGTGCGTCAGGCCCAGTTGCCGATCGAGGCGATCGATGCCGATCTGACTGTCGGTGATGCGATCCGGATCACCTATCTGATGAGCACGATCATGGAAATCCGCAAGGCACCAGCCACCTGACATCGCCGGTCACGGAGCGCGCCAGATGAAACCGGAACTCCCCGAAGCCCGCTACGACGAGTTCGCCACCTGGTACGCCGAACGCAGCGCCGCCGGAACCTGGGTCGATGCCACCATCCTCGCCAACATCGAACCGTTGATCGGCGCCATCGATGGTCTGACGATCCTCGATCTCTGCTGCGGTGAAGGGCGATTCGCCCGGCAGATGTCTGCCCTCGGCGCGAGCGTGACCGCGGTCGATCTCTCAGCCAATCTGCTCGATATCGCTCGATCCAGTGATCCCGATGCGTCGGTAGCCTGGCTTCAGGACGATGCACGGTCACTCCATTCGCTGAAGGATGACCAGGTTCAGGGTGCGATCTGCCTGATGGCGCTGATGGATATCGCCGAACTGGCGTCGGTTCTGCTGGCGGTGCGGCGGGTGGTTCAGCCCGGAGGCTGGTTCGTCGCTGTACTCACCCATCCGTGCTTCGAATCTCCTGCGGCAGCCTGGACGCCGGACAATCGCCGCACCGCAGATCGCTATCTGACCGAGGGTGAGTGGTATTCGGAACATTCCGCAGGCGTCCGCGCCCGGGTTGGTGCGCAGCACCGAACCTTGTCGACCTACCTGAACGAAGCACTGAGGGCCGGCTGGACGCTCGATGCCATGATCGAGCCGCCAAATCTGCAGGCAAGCAATCCGAATCCGGATATTCCTCGTCTGCTCTTCCTCCGCTTTCGTTGATCTGCCTCAAAGATCACCTTCACCCCGCCTTCGGGAATCGTCAAGCTGTCGTTGAAGTTTCTCGATCGCACCGGGTGGACTCCATCAATCCTAAGAAACCAACACCAATTTTGACTCGTTGCGGTTCACAGGTGGGTTCGCCGGGCGCTATCCCTCTGTCAGCGCCCGGTGATTGCCACGTCGATGCTGTGGTAGGTGATTTTGCCCATCGCACAGAAGTAAAGGGGTCCTTTCTCATGTCGAAACGTTTACTCACACTGGTCGCACTGCTGGTGGCCAGTCTCGGAACACTCGTCACGTTCGGGGGATCGCCGGTGGCGGCCCAGGACGAAGCCGCACCGTACGATCTGTCCGTGATGACCCGGCAGTGCGAAGAAGCACCCTGCACCGACGATACCGCCACACCAATCGGCGATGTCACCGTGTTCGTAACCAGTGAGGACGGCACGATCGATTACGGATCGTGCACCACGAGTATCGAAGGCGAGCCCGATGGCTGCTCGGTCCCGGTCGATGCCGGAACGACCGTGGCAGTCAGCGTCGATGATTCCACGGTTCCCGAAGGCTACGGTCCGGAAGAGAATCCGGTGATCTACGAGGTCCCGGCCGAGAGAACCGATGTTGGCGATGTCTTCCTCTCCTTCTCACCGTTGGCTGAAGAAGTTCCCGATGAGGAAGTTCCGGAAGAGGACGTCCCGGCGGATGACACCGGTGACGCTATCGAAGAGGACACCGGCGACGGAAGCACTCCCGCTGAATTGCCAGCCACCGGTAGCGGCAACGCCTCCGTCTTCGGCGGCTCGTCTGTTTCGATGGCACTGGGATTCGGCAGCGCCAGCCTGCTGATCCTCGCCTTCGTCACAATCGTGGCAACCCGACGCTCCTCGACCTCGAAATCCTGATCGCAGAACAACCGATCCGCTGACGTCATTGGTCAGTGAGTCGAGTTCTGAACGGTACGAAGCCTCCTTTCCTGATCGGTTTTTAGGAAGGGAGGCTTTGCTACTTCACGTCGTCAGCCCTCATTGAGGTGAGAGCAGACGTCGAAACTGGTTTCTCTCGCAGGGTCATCCAGTTGACAGCGATGCTCATCATGGCGAGAGTGACACTCTCGGAATCGACAGGTGGATCCATTGGCACCGTCACTCATCAGGAGCAAGCGCAACGTGGCACAGGTTTACAGGGTCGGGATCATCGGGTGTTCGCCGATGGCGATCGGATCATCGGCGCGGGCAAGGAGTGGCAATCGTCCAGCCCCGGCTCATTCGCATGTCGATGGCTATCGCGACGATCCCCGCACCGAGATCGTCTCCGTCTGCGATCTCGATCCGGCCGCGCTGGATCGATACCGCGAGTTCTGGGGTGACGGTGTTGCCACGTACTCGAGTTCGGACGAGATGCTGGCGCGGGAAGATCTCGATCTGGTCAGTATCGTCACCCCGGACAATCGCCACCATCAGATCTTCGCCGCCGCGGCAGATTCCGGAGTCCAGGGAATTCTCTGCGAAAAGCCGATCGCCACCTCGCTCGAAGATGCCCAATTCATCATCGATGCCACACACCGAACCAGGGTCAAAACCCTGATCAATCACTCACGGCGCTTCGACACTCGCTGGCGCGCCCCGCTGGCAGACGTCGCGTCCGGAGCGATCGGCTCCATTCACCACGTGATCGGCATGCTCGGAAGTCCACGGGCGATGTTGTTCCGCAACGGCACGCATCTGGTCAATACGTTGCTCTGGTTCATCCAGTCCGAACCAATCTGGGTTCAGGCAGCATTTGCCGATGCCGATCAGCACTACGGATCGGGCTACCACGGCGATGGTGGGCGCAATCCGGATCTGGAACCGGCGGCCGTCGCCATCATCGGGTTCGCCGACGGTTCCCGAGCCGTCTTCAACGCCAACAAGCAGATTCCCTATACCTTCGAGGTCAACGTTTACGGCTCGACCGGATCACTGACCATGAAAAGCGACGCCGCCGACTGGACCTTGCAGGCCGAGGGCATCGGGCGCGTTCACCGAACCACTCCCGCGGCCATCGATTCGAAACCGGCAATCTCCAACGTCATCGACGACCTGATCGAGATGGTCGAAACCGACGGCGATCCGATCCCTGGTCTCGTCTCCGCGCGAACCAGCCTCGCGATTCTGCTCGCGATTACGGATTCAGCCTCGAGCAACGGCCTCCGCGTATTCTTGTAGAGGCGCCAGTGGCTAACGGAAAATCGCTTGCGATTTAGCAGATGAGAGCCATCGTCCCTGAAGGCGGCTCGGGTGCCGCGTGCGATGGCACCGATAAGAACTGTGCCCGCCCTTAAGGAGACCAATTGTGAACGCATCAAACCATACGTTTCACTCGTCATATCGGGAGATGGTTCTGGAGCACCTGTTTATTGGAGAGATCCTGAAACACTGCTGGCAGAAGCAGCGCCCTCGCGTCGAGATACTCAAGAGTCAGGTAGATGACAGCGGGTACGACATCGTGCTGGTTGCTGACACATTCATACGGTACGTTCAACTCAAATCTTCCTTTGTGGGTGCGGCGACGCCCAGGGTGACTATCAATATTGGACTTGCTGAAAAGCCGAGTGGTTGTGTTATCTGGATGCAATTCGATCCAAAATCGTTGATGTTCGACAGTTTCCTCTGGTTTGGAGGAGACAAAGATCAGCCGCTTCCGTCACTGGAACGGTTCGAGGTAGCTACGCACACCAAACGCAATTCACTTGGAGTTAAGACTCTCCGAAAGAACATGAGGTACGTGAAAAAGTCTGCATTCACGAAGCTCGATACTATCGCCGACGTCGTCGATGTTCTGTTTGGATCGGTCGCACCAGACTCCAGTGAAAACGATCCGACCGAATACGATCCAGATACGACCTCATGGCCGGGCAAGACGCCGGTGAGGAGTGAGGTACGCACATGATCAGTCGTGGAGTTGCCGAATCTGGCGAGATCGAAGTCGAGTCAGGTACCCGACTGGCCAACTTCGTCACGATTGCGGATGATCGCGGCTAGCATTTCGAGCGCCTGAACGGCACCATTCGTCGGACCCTTCTCGAAATCTGCACCAGCGACAGCCATCGAGTTGGTGACATGGGCGAAACAGATCACATCCTGTCCCCGTGCTTCGGCGAAGGCGTACAATGCTGCCGCTTCCATCTCGACAACAAGCGCTCCAGCTTCCCGTGCGATCATGAGTGCGCTTGTTGTCTCTCGAAACGGTGCATCCGTGGTCCACGATGCTCCGCGAATCACAGGGCTACCGGAGTAGTTCAGACTCGAGCCCAATCGAGCGGCACGGGCCTCGTTGATCCGAACGTCCGCGGCTGGGGGTAAATAGGCATGGCTCGTGCCTTCTCCCCGGAGTGCGCGATCGATAAGGATCATGCTCGTCGCTGGCATCACTTCGGCTATCTCGCCAGACGAGGTAATACTGATCAAAAGGCTGCAACCTGAGGCGAAGAGTTGTTCCGCCACAAGTACGGCGAAGGACGATCCGACCACGCCCGCGACGATCCCGACAGCCGTCCCATCGACCTCGGTTTCCCAGAGTGTGGTGTGATAGCAGGCCCACGATCGCGAACGGGCGACCCGATCCTGATGCTGCAAGTAGTCGAGAATGTCGCCATCGGGATCCAGCAAACAGACTCGCGGAACCAGTCCATCGTCCAGATTCAGCTGCCGTCGCGCCTCCCGCAATAAATTCTCAGGCAGAAACACCGACGGTTCAGCGAAATCTGCCCGGGAGAAAAATGGCAACATCAACTGCCCGGACTGGTAGTCGTTCATCGAGTCTGTGGGTCCTGATTCTTTCAAAGGTTTGAACTGGTTGCTTCGATCAGAGTGGCCATCGCCGCCAACCCGGCAATCGGCGTTGAATCATCCCGTCGATACCCCAGGCAAAACCAGCAGGTACGATCGCCAGAATGACGAGTGGCACGTATTCATGCGGTTGCTCGAACATCCAGCGTCCGCTCGAGAAATAGACCGCCGCCAGAAAGAGCTGAAATCCCAGTCCCAGCAGCGAAGCCCCTCGAGTCAGGAAACCGACGATCAGCAACAAACCCACACCTAGTTCGGTCCAGGTCACCACCCATTGGTAGATGTCCCAGTTCGGCAGGAGATGATCGTTGACGAGGTCCTTGAGGAATGGAACCTGGGTCCCGGTTCCTCCGTTTCGCTCATTGACTTCGAAATTCAGGATACTCTGCGCCTCGCTGCGCACGATTAGAAACCCGCGATACCAACCCCAGGCAAAATTCCGTTCGCCGGTCAGTTTCGCCAATCCATTGGCGAAAAAAATAATCCCCACGAAAATCCGCAGGACAGCAAGTCCGCGTGCCAATGCAGCCCAGGATACCGGATACCGATCGTGATTCGCCGTTTCAGAATAGTGCATGATGTCGATCCTCCCAGTAATAGTTGGTGATTGCAGACCTCGTATCTGCCGGTGCGGGCAATTGCGACGCCTCGATCAGCAAACGACAATCACCTCACCCAATCCGTTCGCCCATCCACGTCAGAATGCGGGCGACTGTCTCGTGACGCGACGCTTCGTTCAGGATCTCGTGCTTCAGACCCGGCAATGTCTCATACGTCTTATCCGGCGATGCGGCCGCCTCGAGCAACTGCAGGCTTCCGGACGGATATGTCAGTGTATCCTCAGCTCCGTGCAGTATCAGCAGCGGTAATGTCAGTGACCCGGCCCGCGATCTCGCATCGATCCCCGCTTCGAGCATCCCGATCGCCGTCGCCGCCCGCGTTGGACCGTGATTCGTCCTGTGATCGATCCCAAACTGGGCACTGATCTCAGGATTCGACGACAGCTTGTCCTCACCACTGCTGGGAATACCAGCCGCCGGACGAACTCTGGCCAAGAGCTCAAGGGCGGTGCGCTCACTGTTTCGTACACCTTCATCGATGATCAGCGCAGGTCCCGAAACGACAAGCGCTGCCAGATCGTCATTATGTCGCAAGGCATACCGGACCGCGATCAGACCACCCATCGAGTGGCCGAAAACAATTACCGGAACGCCAGGACATGTCGTGCGCGCCCGCAAGACGAGGGTTTCCAGATCGTCGACGAAGGCATCGAATCGCCGAGCAAAACCCCGGACACCGCTGCTCCGGCCATGACCGTGATGATCCAGCCCGAACACTGCGTATCCGTTGGCTGCAAGCTGCATCACCAGAAGCTGATACCGCCCGAGATGTTCGGCATGACCGTGAATTACGATCACGATCGCCCGCGGATCGGCCGGAACCCACGACGCACCAGCCAGCAGCCCACCTGTCACTGACGGGAGAATGAAGCGCTGCTGCTGCACACGGAGATCGGCCATGATCGTTACTTCTTCTTCTTGCCCGAAGATTTCTTCTTCGCGAATTTCGACGTTTCAGGTTGCTC
>JBBJOX010000109.1:0-8717 GCA_037724245.1 Thermomicrobiales bacterium
TGTTCTGGTTGGGAACATCGCCGACATCGAACGCGCCCTGGTCGGTGTCGACCGCTCGGACGTGGACATCGAGATCGTCGAGGCCACCGAGGTGATCACCATGGATGATCACCCGGTGCAGGCGGTTCGGCGCAAAAAGAACAACAGTATCAACGTCGCGCTGAATCAGATCCGCGAGGGTAAGGCCGAGGCATTCATCTCGGCGGGAAGCAGTGGTGCGGTGATGACGGCATCGCTGATGATTCTCGGCCGCGTCAAGGGCATTGATCGCCCCGCCATCGCCTCCTATCTGCCTACCATAGGAAAAAGGACACTTGTCCTCGATCTCGGCGCAGTCACCGATCCGAAACCATCCAACATCGTGCAATTCGCGCTGATGGGCCAGGTCTATTCGGAACGCGTTCTCGGAATCGAGAATCCAACAGTCGCTCTGCTCAGCAATGGCGAGGAACCGTCCAAGGGCAACCAGTTTGTGCAGACAGTGCATCCGCTGCTCGCCCGAACGCCAGGCCTCAACTTCATCGGTAACGTCGAAGGTCGCGACGTTCCGATGGGGACTGCCGACATCGTCGTGACCGATGGTTTCACCGGCAACGTGGTGTTGAAAACGGCTGAGGGTGTCGTCACGATGTTGACGACTATTTTGCGGGAAGAGTTCACGTCAACTATTCCTCGAAAACTCGCCGCCCTCGTCCTCCGTCCCGGAATCAAGAATCTCCGAAACAAACTCGATTATGCAGAGTTCGGCGGAGCACCGTTGCTTGGGGTAAATGGAGCTGTTGTTGTCGCCCATGGTCGTTCGACCTCCCGGGCGATCGAAACGGCGGTCAGGGTGGCAGTTCGATCGATCGAACATGATCTTTCGGGCGGCATCGCCGATCGCATTGTCCGGGCGCACGACGTGATCGAGGAAGCAGAATCGCAGTCGGTAGAAGCTGCGCCCTGAATTCATCATTCGACGTTAATGACAAGCAAGGCAAATCCCCCTGACCAAAAATGGTCAGGGGGATTTCGTAGCGAACTCTTCGATTCGTGGGTGCTGCTACTCCACTGCACGCTTCAGCTGCGTACCAGGTCGGAATACGGGACTCTTGCGCGCCGCGATGGTGATCGCTTCGCCTGTTTGTGGATTGCGGCCCTCACGAGCTGATCGTTCAACCACCTTGAACGATCCGAAGCCACTGACCGTTACTTCGTCGCCCGAGGCCAACGCCTGCTCGATTGCAGTGAAAACGGCATTGACGGCTTTTGTTGCCTGGGATTCATTCTGCCCGGTTTCTTCTGCGACCGAGCGCACCAGATCCTGTTTACGTACCAATTGGAACTCCCTTCAGAACGCCTCATGGCGTCTATCGATTGCGTGTAGAGGTTGTGATAGTCCGAAAACGCGCCGCGCGTCAAGCTTTTCCGACCACGTTGGAACAATCAGCGATCATTTTCGAACCATGAAGTGGCTGATTACGAGGCTGCAGACCTGCGTCGATGTCGAGCTGCCTCGAACAAAAGCAATGAACCTGCAACGCCCGCATTGAGGCTCTCCACATTCCGTGCCAACGGAATGCGAACAGTGATTAGGTTCGGGTGCTGATGCTCCTTAAGCGGGCCAAATGCTTCGCCCCCAACCACGATTGCCGTGGTTCTGGAATAGTCGACTTCATCATAAAGGTGATCACCAGCCGCATCGGCGACGACAATCTGATCGATCTGATCGAGAATCGGGCCTAGTCGGTCGGACCCGGCCTCGTAGACTGGCAACTGGAAATGCGCGCCCATGGCAGCTCGAACGACTTTCGGATTGTACGGGTCGACTGATTCGTCGGCCACCACCACAAAATCGGATCCCGCTGCAGAGGCGGAGCGGAGCAATGTGCCCAGGTTTCCTGGGTCGCGAATACCATCTGCAATCACCACCAGAGACGTGATGCCCTGCCAGTCGTCCAGGTCTTCCAGATTGATCATCGGAGCCACGGCCAGAATTCCCTGTGGGAAATCGACGTCGCTGGCTGCCTTGAACGCTTCTGCATTGGCTGTGCGAATTGGGTACTGCCGAAGTCTAGCGTCAATTCGCCCTTGGCCGATATCGTCGCGAATGAGCACCGTTTGCAACGCAACGCCAGCATTCAGTGATTCCTCGACGGCGCGGAAGCCTTCCACGACAAACGCCCGCTCCTGATGGCGTGTTCTGCGCCGTTGGAGCGAGCGAATGTGCTTGATCAATGGATTGGCCGCACTGGCGATGATATCGTCGTAGCGACGTTCTGAATGGTGCGTCAAGCGATCGGCGTCCGTCAGGCTGCCGGTAATGATTGCTTGGCAACGCTGACGATGGCAGCAAAGGCTTCCTCGTCGCGCACGGCCAGGTCGGCTAGAACCTTTCGGTCAACCGCAACGCCGGCAATGCTCAAACCCTGAATCAGTCGACTATAGGTCAAACCATTTGCCCGGCTGGCCGCATTGATTCGCGTGATCCATAAACGCCGGAAATCACGTTTGCGATTTCGTCTGTCCCGATACGCATATTTGAGTGCGTGCATCAACGACTCGTGCGCTCGCTTGTACAAGCGATTGCGCGTGCCGCGATGGCCCTTCACCTGTTGCAATACTTTTGCGTGTCGCTTGTGAGCGGCGACGCCTCGCTTAACCCGTGCCATGGTGGTATATCGTCCTCATCACTGCGCACCCGAACATGCGGCGCAGCGTCACTCGCTAGAGACCGTTCGGCAGCAATCGCTTGGCGCGACCAACACTGGCGGAATTCATCATCTGCATCCGGTCGAGCTGTCGAAGCACTCGCGGAGACTTCTTACGCCGATTGTGGCTCTTCATGTGCTTGGCATGCATAAACTTGCCGGTAGCGGTGATGTTGAATCGCCGCTTGGCACCCTTATGGGTTTTCAGTTTGACTTTCTTACTCATGATCTGACGATTCCTCTTTCTCGACCGGAGCTACCTTTTGTCGGGTCGGAGCGATGATCATTGTCATCGTTCGCCCTTCCATTCGGGCCGTTTGCTCAATAATTCCATGATCCCGGATTTGTTCGCCTAGTTGCTCCAAAACTTCGCGTCCGAGCTCAGGATGGGTGATCGATCGGCCACGGAAAAGAACGGTGAGCTTGACCTTATCGCCATCTTCAAGGAACTTGATTGCCTGGCGTCCCTTGGTGTCGCGATCGTGGTCGCCAATCTTGGGCTCGACACGAACTTCCTTGAGCTTGATCACGTGTTGGTTTTTTCGGGACTCGCGTTCCTTGCGGCTCTGTTCGTAGCGGAATCGTCCGTAATCCATGAGCCGGCACACTGGAGGTACGGCGTTCGGAGCCACTTCGACAAGATCGAGACCCTTTTCACGCGCCATTTCGAGCGCGTCCCGGGTTGCAATAATGCCGATCTGATTTCCTTCGTCGTCAATGAGCCGTACTTCGCGAATTCGAATCCGCTCGTTCACGCGAGTTTGAACTGGTCTGGAAATAGCTTGCCTCCTGAACTTTTTATTGGTGCGTCGGGCATACGAAAACGCTGGTGCGAACGACCAACGCTGCGCCAGCGACGACACTCAGTAAAGGTACCACGCGCCCTACCCCGTTTCAACTGGGGAAGTACCGCGCAACCCTCGCATGGAATTCGCTGAAGGGTACCACGTACGCGCCTTTTCCGTTGCACCGTCTCTCGTCGAATCGATATAAGATCCGGCTTTTCAAGTGGAGGATGCAGCCAGGATTCTGCGTGCCGTTTGCTCATCCCGCCGCATCTGCGCTTTCAACGCTTCGACACTTTCGAAGTTCGCGTCTGGTCTCAATCGCTCCACAAACTCGGTGGCCAGCTGATTACCGTAGATGTCTCGGTCGAAATCGAACAAATGCGTCTCGATGACCCGATCACCAGTATTCAACGCCGGTCGCGTGCCAATGTAGGTCATCGCCGGCCTCGCCACGCTTTCGCCCTCGATCCGTGCGATCGACGCGTAGATACCATCGGCGAGCGAGATGAGATCGAACGGCGGCAATACGTTGGCGGTCGGAAACCCAATCGTTCTACCCAGCTTCGCGCCTTCGCAAACAGAGCCAGTGACCCTGAAGCGCCGACCCAGCATCCTGTTGGCACCGGCCACATCGCCCGCCAGAATCATTGACCGTATTCGCGAACTGCTCACCACTTCGTCATCGAGTGCCACTCTTGGCAAGGCAGTCACCCGAAACCCCAACGAATCACCCAACCGGATCAGATGATCGATTGTCCCTTGTCTGTCCTTGCCCATTGCAAACTCTTCCCCCACCCACAGCTCAGCAACCGACAGCGTCTCGCTCAGTTGCGTCAAAAAGTCGTCGGCCGTTGTGCAGGCAAAAGCTTTCGTAAAGGGAAGGACAACAATCTCGGCATCACCGGATTCGAAAATCAGCGAGCATTTTTCCTCGATTGTGGTGAGTCGACCCTGAAATGTTTCCGGCCGCAGCACCTGCGCCGGGCTCGGCTCGAACGTGACGACCAGCGTACCTGTGCCAAGCACCTGTCCACGTTCCATTGCTGATTTCAGGAGATGCTGATGCCCGAGATGCATACCGTCAAACGTGCCCACAGTAACGACATAGGCAGCGCGCGGAAGAGCATCGAGAGAGGAATACATGCCGGATCGAATCATTGGGTTTCCTGAGCGAAAGGATGAACGACTTTGACTGGCTTCATCAGCCACAATTCCGGATAGCAATGACCAACACCCAGCCAAAGCCCTTCCTGATCATAAACCCGGACAACCCCGTTGCCACCCGTAATACCGACCTGGCGTCCCAGAAGCCAATCCACTCGTTCGAAGCTGCCAAGGATCAGTGCCGGGTAATCGAGCATCGCAACGTCGGGATGAAGTGCGATCCCGGACCAGCCACCGCCTTCGACCTGCTTGGCCAGATCCTGCAGCGACCAGGCATCTGCCAGATCGAATCCACCGACCCGAGTTCTGACGAGACGTGACAGAAACGCACCAGTCCCGAGCATTTCCCCGATATCCCGTGCCAGCGATCGGATGTACGTTCCCTTGGAACACCGCACCAGAATTCTCGCGACCAGCGAATCCCAGTGCACCAGCTCCAGCGCAGTGATCTCGATTTCGCGCTGCGGCACGTCAACAACTTCACCTTTGCGAGCAAGTTGATACAGCGTCTGCCCATCGATCTTGATTGCAGAGTGCATTGGAGGTCGTTGCAACTGTTTCCCGCGAAACGCTTTCAGAGCCAGTTCCACGTCAGCGCGGGTCAATGTGACGGGTTCGCTGATTGACGTGATCTGACCTTCGATATCGGCTGAATCGGTCGTTCGGCCAAACGTCAGGTCAGCGAGATACGACTTGTCCGCTTCGGCCAAATACTCGATCGTGCGGGTGGCATTGCCGACTGCAATCGGGAGAACTCCAACCGCTGCAGGATCCAGGGTCCCGGCGTGGCCCACACGCTTTTCGTTGACGATGCGACGGACTCTGGCAACAACGTCGTGACTTGTCCACCCCGCCGGCTTGTCGACAACGACGTAGCCATGTCGGACCGCCTGTTTCCGGGGACGGGTCATCGTGCGGTCGAGGACTCAGCGAGTTCAGCGACCCGCTGGAGAAATGCCAGCTTCTCCGTTTCCCCACCGACAATCGTGACGCCCGCCGCGCGAGGGTGTCCGCCACCGCCGAATTCGGAGCTCACAGCAGCAACATCGATATCGCCCGGCATGCTGCGCATACTCACGCGCCAACCCTGTTCGGTGCCATAGAGAATGGCTGCCGCCCGGGACCCTTCGGTACCGACGAGAAAGTTGACAAGACCTTCCGCCTCGGACGGAGATGCACCACATTCAGCAAACTGCGCCTGCGTCAGCTCAGTCCAGATCAGGGTGCCTGTCCAGTGAACATTGGCCAACGCCCGCTCCCAGAGACAGACCGAGGATTTCGGCTTGACCCGGAACAAGGCATCCACAACCGGACCCGTGCTGGCTCCGGCATCGACAAGATCGGCCGTGGTGCGCATGGTTCGCGCTGTTGTGTTCTCGGTTCTCAGGCCGAGTGTGTCCCCATAGATTCCGGCCAGCAAGCATTGCGCAACTTCGCGCGTCAGCTCGGTGCCCCAGAGCGCGAGCAGATCTGTCACGAGTTCGGCGGCAGAGGCGGAGTTGGGCTCCACGATATTGACCAGGCCGAAATTTCCGTTTGTCACGTGGTGATCGATGTTGACGATCGGCACTGAGCCGTCGAGCCGGGACGGATCATCTTCGTAGAACTTGCCAAGTCGCCGCAGGTCGGAAACATCGGTCAGACAGATCGTGTCATAGGCCGGGAGCGGATCGACACCATACATCAGGACCTGATCGATGCCTGGCAGAAACGTCAGCTGGTTGGGAAACACGCCATCAGTGATCATTGGAATCGCAGTGATCCCGAGCTGGGCCAGAGAATGCATGATCGCCAATGGCGACGACAGACCATCGGCGTCAACGTTCTGGTGCACTGGCATCAGAATCACCTTCGATTGCTTGAGCAACCGTAAGGCGTCCGTGGCAGCAACCTGATCCAGTTTCCAACCAGATGTCGTCATGCCCCGTCCTTCTGCTGCTGTTCGCCATCGTCGTCGACGGCAAGATCCGAATGCATCTCGCTGTCGATGCGGCGTATTTCCTGCATGCGCTCCGATATTTGCTGAGCATATTCCATCGATCGGTCATCGCGGAAGTCCAGCTCGGGAATCTGCCGCATGCGTAATCTTGGCTTGAGATGGAAGCGAATGAACTTCGCGGCCGATCTCAGCGCGTCCTGCGTGTTCTGGCGTTCTTCCTCGGTTCCGAGAACGCTGACAAACACGCGGGCCGTTCGCAGATCGGGTGGGACGTCGACACGGGTAATGCTGAAGAACCCGATGCGAGGATCTTTCACCTCGCGTCGGATAATATCTGTCAGTTCTTCCCGGAGGAGTTCTCCGACTTGTCGGGTTCGTCGTGTCACAGTGGCGCTCGAATTCTGTCAGGAGCTTCTCGCTAAAGATGATCGGGTGCGAACCCCGGATCAGGTGCGAGCAACTTCTTCACGATGGAGAAACTCGATCTGGTCCCCGATCTGGATATCGTTGAATCCATCGAGACCGAGTCCGCATTCGTACCCGGCGGCTACTTCGCGCACATCGTCCTTCATGCGCTTCAGCGACTTGATCGAGCCTTCCGACACCACTGTTCCGCTTCGAAGAACACGTGCCCGGGAGTTACGGGTGATCTTGCCGTCCAGCACCATCATGCCAGCGACAACATCGTTGCTCGGCAACTTGAATGTCTGGCGTACTTCGGCGTAACCATCGGTCACATCCTGGAACACAGGAGCGAGGAGTCCGGTCATCGCTTTCTTGACCTCGTCCAGAAGGTCATAAATGATTGTGTAGAATCGGACATCGATGCCGGCCTTGTCTGCAGCCCGTTTGGCGGCGACATCTGGCCGTACATTGAACCCGATAACGATACTGCGGGTGACATTGGCCAGATTGACATCGGATTCGGAAATCGCACCGGTGTTGGAGAGCTGAATCGAGAGCTGAACACCCTGATCAGTGTTCTCGTTTAACTTCATCAGCGCATTGGAAATGGCACCAAGCGATCCCTGAACATCGGCCTTGAGCACGACCCGAAGTTCCTCGGTCTTGCCTTCCTTGACCTGGTCGAAGAGTTCGGTGAGCTTGACCGGGCGGTTCTCGCTCAGCGCTTCGATTCGGCGCTCGGCGTGGCGTTGCTCCGCCAGCGATCGGGCGACTTTCTCGTCCTCGAAAATGAGGAACGAATCTCCGGCCTGGGGAACTTCCATCAGCCCCAATACCTCGACAGGGGTACTCGGCCCGGCCTTGCGCACGCGCTTGCCATGATCGTCGTACATCGCCTTGATTCGACCCCAGGTTGAACCGGCGACCATCACATCGCGCAGATTTAATGTTCCCGATTGCACGAGAACGGTGGCGACAGGTCCACGACTGCTGTCGACCTTCGCCTCGATGACGACGCCACTGGCGGCCTTCATCGTGTTGGCCTTCAGTTCGTTGACGTCGGCAACGAGCAGAAGGATTTCCAGAAGGTTATCGAGACCGAGCATTTCCCGAGCCGAGACTTCGACGAACGGTACGTCGCCACCCCAGTCCTCTGGCATAACACCGGCGTCCGAGAGCTGCTGCTTTACCCGATCCGGATTCGCCGCCGGTACATCGATCTTGTTCACCGCAACTACCAAAGGTACGTTCGCCGAACGAATGTGGGCGATGGCTTCTCGGGTTGTGGGCATGACACCATCGTCTGCCGCGACAACCAGAATCGCGATATCGGTTGCCTGGGCACCGCGGGCCCGCATCGCCGTGAACGCTTCGTGCCCTGGAGTGTCGAGGAAAGTCAGCTTGCGACCCTGCGTCTCGATCTGATAGGCACCGATGTGCTGCGTGATGCCACCGGCTTCACCGTCTGCAACTTTGGCCGATCGCAAGGCATCGAGCAACGATGTCTTGCCGTGATCGACGTGACCCATGATCGTGATCACTGGTGGTCGGGTGATCGCGTCTGGATCCTGTTCGCCTTCGAGTCGACGGCTTTCGTAGTCGGCAACCGTTGCAGCCGCTTCGGATTCGAGCTCGTTGGTTTCCCAGCCGAGTTCGACCGCCACTTTGTTTGCCGTCGAATAGTCGATTTGCTGGTTGAGGTTTGCCATGATCCCGATTTTCATCAGTTCA
>JBBJOX010000110.1:0-2529 GCA_037724245.1 Thermomicrobiales bacterium
AATGCTTTCGGAACGTCAGCGCCTGTCGAGTCGTGCCGACGCATCGGCTCCATATGGGCTGGTCAGGTATGCACTGCTCGGGGCAGCGCTGGCGATTGTGGTGCTGAGTCTTCTGCTAACCATCGATGGTCCGATTGCGTACGGTGCCCTGGCGTTGCTGGCCGCACCAGTAGTCTGGATTGCGTTTCGGCGAGAGGAACTTCCGGAGGCTGTGCGATCGGCCGATATCGAACGAGCGTATGCCGACATGTCGCTGGATATGCCTGCCAACTGGACTCCATCAGATATCAACGAGGTTCTGATCGAGCTGCGACGGCGGCTTGGTATTGCCGAACTCGATCGGGCCAAGGCCGACAAATGGGCGAGTCTCGGGCAGCGCCGTTCGCAGTTGGCCGACGAATTGAGAGAGTACGAGGCCCAACGGGAACGACTCAAGCGGGAAACGGGTGTCGAGTTTGCCGACACCGAATGGGAGGCGCTCCGATCGCTGGCCAAGGATCTGGAAGAGTTCCGCGTTGCCACCGAGAAACTGGACAGGGCCAACGATCTGATTCAGCAAACCGACGGTGTGATCGCAGAGCTGCTGAGAGATGTGAATGACCGCCTTTCCCAGGTTGGATCGAAGCCGGTGGCAGACGATATCGAAGCTCACGCGGCGATCGAGGCGTTGCAGGTGCGCGTGGAGCAGGCGAGGGCGGCGTCCACCAAAAAGACACAGGCCGAAAATGACATCAATGACAGGCTCTTGCCGACCATCCATGATGTTGAATCCGCGGTAACGCTTCTCTGTGAAAAGTGCGGTGTACCTGATGATGGTGAGGGGATAGCTGCACTGTGCGATCAGGTGCCCGCCTATCGCGACCTCGCCGAGAGCCTGCGTTACGCCGAGAGCAACCGGATCGCTTCGCTCGTGCATCTCGTCGATGATCACGAACTGGCGGAGCAGAATCGACCTTCACTCGAAACGCTGAAAGATGAGCAAGTGACGATCGCGGCGGGTCTGGAGACGGCACTGGCAAGAAAGGTCGATATCGTCGGCAGTGTCGAGCGGGCCCGGCATCAGCGACAGCTCGAAGACGCCGCCGCTGCTGAAGCCAACGCGAAAGACTCACTCAATGATGCGCGATTGCTGAGTCTGGACCAGCTGACCGCATGGCAAATCGCCGAGTTCGTGGCGAGTCGGACGCGCGATCTCAATCGTCCGGATGTTTACCGAACGGCCGCTGATCTCTTTGCCGCATTCACGGCCGGTTCGTTCACTCTGGAGTTTCAGGATGGACCGCCAGCGGTATTTCAGGCGCGAGACTCGTCGTCGGGCCAGATTCTCGATCTGAACCAGCTTTCGAGCGGGACGCGATTGCAGTTGCTGTTTGCGGTGCGGGTCGCATTCATCGAAACCCGGGAACGCGGTATGCAGTTGCCACTGATTCTCGACGAAGTTCTGGCCAATACCGATGACCATCGGATGACGGCGGTGATGGATGCGACGATCGAGATTGCACGTCGCGGGCGTCAGGTCTTTTACCTCACTGCGCAGCATGACGAAATCGCAAAATGGCACGAACGACTTCGCAAGGCGGACGATGTTCAGCACACCACTATCGATCTGGCGCAGATTCGGGGTCGGGCCGGATATCTCCAACGCGGGACGTCGCTCGTGGACACGTCGGTATTTCAGCGCGGTGTACCGAAGGCAACGATGAATCACGCGGAGGCCCACGAGTTTCTCAACGTCGGCCGAATCAATCCGTGGCTGGATGGGCTGGGGCATGCCGCGCTCTGGTACTTCATCACCGATGTGCCTTCCCTGCTCCGGGCGTGGGAATTCGGGCTCTCGACCTGGGGCCAGTTCGAGAGCCGTGGTCAGCACATGTTGGCAACGAGTGTCGAAGGCTTCGATGAGATCCAGGCTCAGGCGAAACTGCGGCACCGCGTAATCGAGGTGGCCCTGTTGCGCTGGCGAGAGGGTCGATGTCCGCCCCTGACTCGGCAGGAGATCGATACGAACAAGCTGTTTGCCAACAATTCGCTGGAAGATGTCTACCGGATCGCCGAGACGCTGGACTGGGATTGTGGGCGACTGCTGACGCATCTGCGGAGCAACCGGGTTCCGGGCGTTACTGCGAATCGGTTGAAGAACGTTGAGGATTGGATGGAGGAAGCAGGCAAGATTACGGTCGAGCCAACCCTTTCCTCGGCTGAAATCCGAGGTTATGTGATCGCCGCACTGCACGGCCAACTTTCCGGGCCTGATATCGATGCCGTGTTGCAGAGCATCGAAATTCCCGTCTGAGATGTCACTTGCGGTAAGGGGCTTCTGCTCCATGGCCGAATCGCGTGCATGTTGACCCAATCCCGCTGGTTGGATAAAGTGCAGATGTTGATACCCCGGTGTCCCAACAATCGACGAGTCGCAGTAGTACGAAAGGTCTTTCATGGCAGAGCGATGGGATCTCGAAGCACTTTCGAACGAATGGCAGCGTCGTGGGCTGGACCGACGTCAGTTGATGAAACTGGTCGGAGCCGGAG
>JBBJOX010000110.1:2539-8636 GCA_037724245.1 Thermomicrobiales bacterium
TCGGCGCTGACGACGATGTTCACTTCCGGCACCTCGGCCGCAGTTCAGGCTGAGCCGATTCAGGTCAGTATTCAGTGGCGCAAGCCACAAACGCTGAACCCGATTTTCTCGACTGCCGGATTCGAGCAACAGGTCGAGCGCGCCGTGTTCGGTTCCCTGGTGCGGATGAGCGATCAGCTTGAACCGACGGGCGATCTCGCCGCCTCGATCGAAGCGTCGGACGATGCCACGATCTATACGTTCAAGCTTCAGCCCAACGCAATGTTCAACGACGGCACGCCGCTGACCTCGGCCGATGTCCTGTTTACCTTCGAGCGCGCGCTCGACAAACGAGTCGGTTCGATCTGGACCGGACGCCTTCAGGGTATTCTCGGCGCCGCTGCCTATGGCGATCAAACGGCGACGACAGTCGAGGGATTGACTGCGCCCGATGCCCAAACCGTCGTGTTCACGCTCGCCGAACCGGATGGCGCATTCCTCGCGATCCTTGCCGATTTCTGCGGGTTGGGAATTTTGCCGAAGCATATTCTCGGTGAAATCGCGCCGGAACAACTCGTCAACGATCGATTCAATCTGGCGCCAACCGTTGGTGCGGGTCCGTATTCGTTCATCACCTACGAAGCGGACCAGTATGTCGAGCTGGCAGCCAACGATAATTACTGGGGTGGCCGACCGGCGGTCGATCAGGTGTTCCTGAGAATTCTCGACAGTGAAGTCGCGGTTGCCGAGGTTGAATCTGGCACGGTCGATCTTGTTTCGATTTCGATCGACGACATCGAGCGATTGCAGAGCAACCCATCGCTGACGGTGGTCAGTATTCCCAGCCCGTCGATGGATTCGATTTCATTCAATCTCGATCTCGAGTACTTCAAGGACAAACGAATTCGCCAGGCTGTCACGTATGCCATCGACCGGGCGAATATCGTCAAGGAAATCTACCGGGACAACGCGGTCGTGCGGAACAGTCCGATCTTCGGTCCTGACTGGATGGGTGTGCCGGAAGGTCTTAACGAGTACGCCTACAACCCGGATACGGCTCGCCAACTCCTGACCGATGCAGCTTGGGACTCGGGCAGAACTGTTCAGATGATGTACAACCCGTCTGGCAACAAGACGTTCGCCGACATGATTCCGATCATCCAGGCACAGCTGGCCGAGGTCGGGATGATGATTGAACTGGTGCAGTACGACGCCGCCGAGATCAACAAGCATCTTGTCACCGATCACGATTACGAGATCTATATCGGAGGCGGTGGCGTGTACGGTGCCGATCCGAACATCAGCAGCCGGTATTACGTCAGCAATGGATGGACCCCGACCGGCGCCAACAGCGTCTGGTACGCGAATCCTGATGTCGACGCCCTCTACCTGCAGGGGCGTCAGGCCAGTGACGAGCCAGCCCGCAAGGAGGTCTACACCCAGCTGGCGGTGTTGCTGAACGAGGAATGTCCTTCGGTCTTCCTCTGGTCACCGAATACCAACTTTGCGTTCTCGAATCGGCTGAAGGGATTCCTGCCACCGTCCTATGTCGACAATCGGCTCTGGAATGTCGAGCAGTGGACCGTCGAATAGCCCGGTTCCTTTTGCGATCAGGGGTCTAAGGGTACGCGGCGGTGTTTGTCATCGCCGCGTGCTTCGTATTTTCGCAAGTGAGCAGATCATGGGACGTTTTCTTCTTCGGCGACTGCTGGTCAGTATTCCGGTCCTCCTTGGCATCACCGTAGCCATGTACATCATCGTGAATCTGGCTCCGGGAGATCCGGTGACGGCCTTGATGAATCCGGAACAAATGGCCAATATGGGACCTGATTGGGTGGAGCAGCAACGGGAATCGCTCGGTCTGAACGATCCACTGCCTGTCCGCTACGCCAAATGGCTGAAGGAAACTGCGACCGGAAATCTGGGCTACTCGTTCGTCGATCGTTTGCCGGTGAACGAGAAAATCGGTGAGCGAATCTGGCCAACGGTGAAGCTGATGCTGACCGTGCTCGTGATTGCGGTGGTGGTCGGGATTCCACTGGGGATCATTTCGGCGCTGAAACAGTACTCATTCATCGATTACCTGCTGACAATACTGGGGTTTCTGACGGTATCGATACCGTCATTCTTTCTCGCGCTGATGCTGATCTATGTCTTTTCGCTGAAGCTGGATTGGTTGCCTACGAGCGGAATGTACACCGTTGGCCAGGCGCGAAGCTTCACCGATTCGCTGACGCACATGATTCTGCCGGCAACGGTTCTTGGCCTGGCCCAGGCGGCACCGATCATTCGCTACACCAGAGCCAGTTTGCTGGAAACGATCAAGCAGGATTACGTCACGGTGGCCCGGGCCAAGGGACTGGCAGAAGCCGGTGTGATCGTGCACGCGCTGCGCAATGCACTGATCCCGATCATTACGATCATCGCGTTGAACATTCCCCAGCTTCTGGGTGGAACGGTGATTATCGAGCAGGTTTTTTCCTGGCCGGGAATGGGGAATCTGGCGATTGCCTCAGTGCAGGGCCGTGATTACAACGTGTTGATGGGGATCAACCTGATCGCGGCAATCATGATTTTGACGAGCAATCTGCTGGCCGATGCGATCTATGCGCTGGTCGACCCACGGATCAAGTACGCATGAGTGCTTCACTGACAGGGACACCCGCCGACGTGCATACCCTTTCCGGAGTGGCAGCGGTGACACCGCGCAAGAACGCGACGATCTGGTCCCGGTTCCGAAAACACAAGCTCGCCCTGATTGGCATGATCGTGTTGCTGACAATGGGCTTGATTGCCATTGCCGCACCGTTACTTGCGCCGCATTCGCCGAATGCC
This sequence comes from Thermomicrobiales bacterium, assembly GCA_037724245.1. Classification (GTDB taxonomy): domain Bacteria; phylum Chloroflexota; class Chloroflexia; order Thermomicrobiales; family UBA6265; genus JBBJOX01. The sequence continues at coordinate 5,354 of JBBJOX010000110.1, forward strand.
GTCTCGTTGGCCAACTATCGTGAAGCCCCTACGTCCACATATTTGCTCGGTACCGACGCGCAGGGTCGAGATGTGCTGAGCCGACTGATGTATGCCGCGCGGATCTCACTATCGGTCGGTATCGTTGCGGTCAGCCTGTACGTGGTGATCGGGACCACACTTGGTGGGTTGGCCGGGTACTTCGGTGGTTGGGTCGATGGCATTGTGATGCGGATCGCTGATATGGTGCTCTCGTTTCCATCGATCATCGTCATCATCACGATCGTTTCGATCCTTGGTCCGAGCATCACCAACGTGATGCTGGTGATCGGGTTGCTGGGTTGGCCACCGATTGCCCGGCTGGTGCGTGGCGAGTTTCTGACCTTGCGTGAGCGAGACTTCGTGATCGCGTCGCGGGCGACCGGAGCGCGTGATCGGCGGATCATTTTCCGTCACGTGCTGCCCAACGCGACGACCCCGGTGATCGTCAACGCGACGTTTGGCATGGCGCAGGCGATTCTGCTCGAGGCGGGTCTCAGTTTCCTTGGTCTTGGCGTTCAGCCTCCAACGGCGAGCTGGGGCAACATGCTTAACGGAGCGCAATCGATCACGACCCTGGAACAGATGCCGTGGTTGTGGCTGCCACCTGGAATCGCGATCGTGATCGCGGTGCTGGCGATCAACTTCGTCGGAGATGGATTCCGCGATGCGCTCGATCCGCGATCGCACAAGTAGGCGACTGTCGGCAGTGCGTTTCGTGGTGCCGGGGCGGAGCCAGTTTTTGGCTTGCCCAAAGGATCTCTGGCCACGGTCCTGCGTCCTCCAACTCCGGCAGAGGTCAGCTTTGCGCATGTATCAGGGCCAATCAGGATCCGAAAGAATTGACACGACACCTGAAACGCGACGAATTTATTTTAAGCTGCAAAGCTTGTTATTTTGAATATCAGTGCGTGATAGAGAGCTTTTGACAAGTCGCTTATTACACCAGAAAGGAAGTTCATCATGGCTACCACTTCAAAGCTGACACCAGCAAAGGAACTCGTCAAGAAAAACGATGCGAGTTTCCCGAACGAGAGTGCCGAATATCGTGCGGCGCGCGATCTGCTGCTTGTTCAGGAAATCGAACTTCGCCGCAACATTTGGCGTGTTAGATAGTTGCGACGGGTTCTGCCGCCGGGTGGAGACGTCATCGCCGACTATCGTTTCGAGGGTGAGCATGGCGAAGTGGGACGTGCAGAGCTCTTTGGCGATCACGATACGCTCGTTATCTACAGCATGATGTATGGCCCAGAGCGCAAGGAGGGATGCCCGATGTGCACACCCCAGCTGAGCTCATGGGACCCCGAAATTCCCCACCTCGAGCAGCGTCTTTCCCTGGCTATTGTCGCTCGGTCACCCTATGAGCGGATCGCGGGCTATGGACGTGAACTCGGCTGGAAGAATCACAAGCTCTACTCTGACCTGAACGGTGACTTCACCAAGGATTTTGTCGGCGAACGCGACGCCGACTGGCCCGCCTACACGATTTTCACGCGCAAGAACGGCGTCATCCGACACTTTTACAGCGCCGAAGGCATGATGGAGATGGCCGACCCTGGTCAGGATGCGCATAACGCTCCCGACATGAACCCGCTCTGGATCATCCTCGACACGACTCCTGAGGGTCGTGGCACGGACTGGTATCCACAACTCGAGTACAAGAGCTGACGGCTCGATAGTTCTGTGTCAGATGTCGGTGGTCAGGAAGCATCGGCAGAGACATGCTCTGCGGCCCACCGGTATCCGGTGACAGTCGGTATTTCAGAAGGTCATCAGCTTGTCTGTGACCTGTAGCTGGTGAGATCAGAGCCTCGATCAAGGACAAGCCGTTGACCCTCATGAAGATCGGTCGAAACGCGTTCGCCTCACATGTGCCGGTCGAACCAGTCGACGATGCGGGTGTAGTAGTCGATCCGGTATTCTGGCGGGCCGTACCACGGCATGAGGTGGGATGATCCGGGATAGCGGACAAACGTCGTCTCGACACCTGCCCGCCTGAGTCCGACGAACAGACGTTCACTTTGACCGATCGGGCAGCGCTGGTCGTCCTCCGGGTGAAGAATCAGCCTCGGCGTCACCGCGTTGTGCACATGGGTCACCGGTGACTGGGCGACGAGCCGATCGTAGAGTTCCGGGAATTCACCGCCGTATTCGAGTTTCGGTGCGGCGAAGCCAATATCCGATGTTCCGTCGCGCGCGATCAGGTCCGTGATTGGGGCGTCGATGACCGCTGCCCGGAATCGATCGGTCTGGCCGATGGCCCACGATGCCATGTAGCCACCGTACGAATAGCCATAGATACCGATCCGATTCCCATCGACGAACGGAAGCGCCGACACCGCGTCGGCGAATGCCAGAATGTCCCGCCAGTCGCCTCCACCCCAATCGCCGACGACCGCCTTTGCGTAGTCCCGACCAAACGAAACTGATTCACGGGGATTCGGGCAGATCACAAGGTATCGGGCGTCGAGAAGCAGCTGGTTCGACACTTCGATGTCGAAACCACGGAATATGTGTGGGCCACCGTGGATTTCGAAGACGACCAGATAGCGTTTTCCTGCATCGAAGGTGTGTGGGCGCTTCAGAAGCCACGAAACCGGATGACCTTCGTGATCGGTGATGAACTCATCGATCGTTCCTGGAAATCGCGTCGCGTAGAGACGATCGTTGAGATGGGTGAGGCAGGTCTGACTCATTGTCCCGAGATCGATGGCGATCAGTTCGGCAGTGGCATTCGCGGAGTTGTGCTGCTGAACGATCGTGGAAGCGCCTGTGGAGGCACTGATTCCAACGTTGAAGGCATCGTCGAGACGAACCAGTTCCAGATGACCGCTCTCGATATCGAGGACACAGAGTCCACTTCGCGCCCGCTCGTAGCCGCTGACGATCAGGTGCGTTGCGTCGATCCATGCCATGGATGTTCGTGAGTGATCGAGACTCCATTGGATTCCGTCGGTCAGCTGGCGTTCGCTGACCGTTTCCAGATCGATCAGGAAGAAGTCACCGTCGATTTCCGGATGCGGAGAGTAAAACATTACGATTCCGGAGCCATCGCTAGCCCAGATCCAGGCGGAGACGACGCGGTCGGTCGAGCTGACGGCGGTTTCTGCTCCCGATTCGATATCGATGATCACGAGTTGACGTTGCAGTCCTATCCGGGACTTGCGAATGGTCCCCAGCTTTCTGCCATCCGGTGACCAAAGGAGTGCCGCGTGATCCCGTGACACGTCGGTGAGTTGCCGGGTTTCGCCGATGGTTCCGTCGA
>JBBJOX010000111.1:0-4449 GCA_037724245.1 Thermomicrobiales bacterium
TCATTCAGATCGGTACCGCTGACGATCGTGTTGTAAATCGGGCTGTTGGGATCGGGCGTCGGTTGCGGAGGAACCGCTTCTCCAGCAATTGGCGACGCAACCGGAGATGCTGGTGCGAGTGAAGATACATCTCCAAGCGAGGTATTGACGACCGTTCCCTCGGGCAGCGAAACACCGTTAGTGTCGATGATTTCGAGGAGTGCCGTTTGCTGGAGTACGGATATCGCCTGAGCGGGATCCTCCACTCCGGGGAGCTCGACCACAATCTGGTTATCGCCTCTGGTCTGGATCAGCGGTTCACTGACACCGAGGCCATTGACGCGACGTTCCAGCGTATCCCGTGTTCCATTGATCGTTCCGCTGTCGACCGTTTGCCCGGAAGGTGGATTGGCTTCAAGGAGTACTTGCAGACCGCCCTGCAGATCGAGGCCCTGACGAACCGGATGATCTTCCTTGAACCCCGCAACGTCGAGAGAACTGCCTGGCAGATCAATCCATGCAGAGACGATCGTGATGATGACGATAATAGCGAGCATGCCGAAATTTCTGGATCGCACGAGGATTGCTCCCGATCATGACTGGGTCTGCAGAGGCTGAAGCGCTGGGCAATCGCAGACGCTGGTGAGCACAACCTGTCGAGTATACGGACAGGGCCGGGACAAGGTCAACGACGCTCGAAGGTCACCCGATCAACTCCGGTAGAGCTTTCGCTGTTGGATATATGCGAGAACGCTGGCCGGAACGAGGTGTTGCACGGTGGCACCTCGACTGATTCGGTCCCGCAATTCTGTGGCGGCGATATCGAGTAACGGTGACTCGATCCAGTCGATTGCCTCGCGAAGTCCTCGAACCTGTTGATAGATATCCTCAGGGACACTGACCTCCGGGCGAGCAGCCACTGCCAGCCTTGCGATGCGGACGATGGCCTCCGGTTCGCGCCATCTCGCGAAATCACGCAAGGAATCGGCCCCGATGATGAACGTCAGGTTGGCATCCGGATTGTCCGCCTTCACATCACGCAGGAGATCGACGGTGTAGGAGGCCCGATCTTCACGCACGTCGCGTTCGCTGATCCTGAAGTTGGGAACGCTTTCGATTGCCAGTCTCGTCATCGCGACACGATGGATGGCCGATGTGTGCTCCTCGTCCTGCTTGTGCGGCGGTAAACCCGCTGGCAGAAAAATCACGGCGTTCAGATCGAGTTGTTCCATTGCGCGCTGGGCGATGACAAGATGACCAATATGGATAGGATCGAACGTTCCCCCCATCAGTCCAATGTTTTCATGGGTCATGAGTGACTCACCTGTACTTCTGCATCCTGCAGAATCGGCAAAATCCTTTCGATAATCTCGTTTTCCTTCCGGTCGTCGGCATCGACGAGCAAGCTGAGCACCACCGAACGACCTGTTGGACCAGATGCGGTGACACGAGATGCAGGAATTGGCAGCCGTACTTCTTCCATATCCCGGATTTCGAGAGAAATCGATTCCTCGATCTCCTGGATCGATTGTTTGAGGTTCGTGACCGTGAAATCGATGCGTCGCACGCGGAAGTGGGAGCGGTTGGCAATGATTTCGGTAAACACGATGGCATTCGGGACCAGTACCAGTTCGCCTTCCTCGTTTTTCAGGAGCGTGGTTCGGACGTCGACGCCCTGAACTTCTCCGACAACATCGCGGACCCGAATGCGATCGCCGACACGGAACGGGCGTTCGAGCAGCAGGTAGATTCCCGCAACGAAATTCCGAAGCACGTCTTGGATCGAAAGACTGACTGCGACAGCGCTGGCACTGACGAACGTGAGCAACCCCGTCCAGTTTGCGCCGAGCCGCCCGAACAACATCAGGATCGACACAATGATGAAGAGAGCGGTGACGAGTCGTCCGATCATCAGGGCGCCGTTGCGGCCGAACGATCTGGAGGAGAGGATTCGAACGACGTATTGACTGATGTATCGGCCAAGGAGCGTACCGACGCCGATATACGCGACGGCCGTTAGCAAACCCGAGAGTACGGAGAGCAAGCCCCAACCGAAGTCTTGCGCCCACTGCAACGCCTGGTTCCACACAGATTCCACCGACGCACGAACCTCCCGGAGATCGGATTCCGCATTGAATTGGGTCAGGGTACACTGATCGGCGGAGGATCAGGCCGAATGCTCGATTATCACGTCCATACCACGCGCTCGATTGATTGTGACACACCGGTCGCCGAGTCCTGCCGGGCTGCTATTGCTGCTGGTGTGACCGAGATCGCGTTCACTGATCATGTCGAATTCGAGCATGCCGACATGGGCTTTGGTTTTTACGATTACGCCGGGTATCAGGACGACATCGATCGGGCCCGGGATGCGTTCGAGGGCCAACTGACAATCCTGCGAGGGGCCGAGCTCGACTTCAATACCCGAACCAGGGACGATGTCGAGCGATGGCTGAATGAGCACACGAATTTCGACTTCATCATCGGCTCGGTCCACTACGGAGATGGTGGTGAAATCATCTTTCCACAGTATTTTGACAGTCGAACGTTGACCGAGGTGTTCTCTGCCTACTACGAGCAACTCTTTGCCTTGGCCGAAACCGGCTGGTTCGATACCCTCGGTCACATCGATCTCCCCAAGCGCTACGCACCTGTGGCCGCGGGCGACTACGATCCGATGGATCATGCCGATCAGTTGAGATCCGTGTTCCAGATGCTGATTCGGAACGGCACCTCGTTCGAAATCAACACGTCCGGCCTACGGCAGAGTCCAAGGACATCGATGCCGGCGGCTCAGGTTGTGGCGCTCTATGTTGCTGAAGGTGGGCGGTTGATAACAACTGGTACCGATTCTCACTTCGCCAACCATGTCGGAAGTGGATTGAAACCAGCGCTCGAGATGCTAAGTCTGTGCGGTATCGACAAGATTTCTTCCTTTCGGAATCGGGTTCGAACCCAGGTATCGATTTCGAGGTTGCTCGTCGGATGACTGAACCGTCTGCCAATGCCTCGCGGCGATCGATCCCGCTGGATTTGCCTGACCTTCCGGTAGACTCCGAGCCACATCCCGCAACCGCGGACCCGGATGTGGAAACTGTACGGCTGTACCGGCGATCGAGACAGCGACAGGTGATCGAAGCTGGTCGGTTGGCCGATCAACGTCGCACACCGAGGCCACAGCGCAAGGATTTCAGTTTCGTCGTTCCGCAACCCAGACAGATGCTGAGCCAGACAATGCCGGATCTTCTGGTTTTTGTGACGGCGCTCGTCGTATTGGCAATCGGTCCGCTTGAACCACTGGGCGTGCCTGTCTGGACCATGGCCCTGCTGATCCCGAGCTTGCTGATCTTTTTGCTTAGTAGTCCGGAAACCCGTCCGTTGTGGCGACGAACAACAATTGTCAATCTGCTCGTTCTTGGTGTGCTTTTTCCAGCGCTGGTGGTTCGCCAGAGTGTGGTTGATATCCCTTATCTGGATCGATCGACCGGGACCCTCTGGCCGCCACTGTTAGCGACGGTTGGTGTCGCCGTGGTCCTGATCGGGTTGGCATTGGCGAGTGCCGTGCTTGCCAATGAGGATCCGGAATACGCCGGTGTTCTCTATCTGCCAGCGGCAATGCTGGTTCCAATTCTGGCTGGCCCTGTCGACGTGACTGATTTCAGAACGTCGGTCTTTGGCATAGCGTTGATCTATCTCGTAGTTGCTGGTTTGACTGTGGTTGCCTCGGTGTTGCCGGGAGCATTCCCCACACTTGTCGCGCCCGTTGCGATTGCAGTGGAGTTTATGGCATTGACTGCTTACCGCAACGAATCGATCTTCCCGATCGGCGCGGGAACGACGAGCAAGGTGCTGTTTTACGGGATCGTATTCGTTGCAGTCAGTCTGGCGATTGCCGTTCCTACGATGAGTCTCTGGGTCCGGGAAACTCGCCGTCTGATGCACTCATCGCCCGACATTGGTCCTATCTGACGGGCCTACTCACTCTCCACATTCCGTACAGTATCGGTTGCCATGCGGTGAGTCCAGCACGTAGGCGAGTGCTCCGCAGTTCGGACACTTTTTGGGACGACCCCAGCACTTCGGGAAATCGCTGCATCCCCAGAATGGTCCACGAGCTCCGACTCTCTTGACGAAGGTCGGTTTGTTGCAAGACGGACAATGGGGAGTTCGCCCAAACCTGTCTGGTGGTGTATCGAGCCGCTCGGCGGCAACCTTGCTTCGCTTGCGTGCCGGTTTGGGACCTGCTGCGCCGGGTGTACCAGGTTCCAGATCGTCGAGAAATGACGACGGCTTTGATTCGTCGACGATCAGGTGGACTCGCCCTTTGGAACGGGTTATGGCGACGTAGAAAAGACGCCGTTCCTCGGCGTCCGGGAACGGTTCCCCGGGCGCTGGCAGTAATTGGAGATACTCATCGTCGGTGAGTCGGCAGGGAAATCCCATTGCCCCACCGTTGACATCCAGCACGAT
>JBBJOX010000111.1:4459-8594 GCA_037724245.1 Thermomicrobiales bacterium
TCACTTCGTCGGCTTCGAGGCCTTTTGCTGCGTGGCATGTGTGGAAGGCGAGTGTCAGTTGCTTCCGGCTGGCCAGGGATTTGAGTTCGCTCATGTTGTCTGGCGCGGATTTGCGGTAGCGTCCGAGCAGCAGGACATGTGACTCGGATTCGGCTGCCTCGAGAATCGCCTTGATCTGCGCGTTTCGAGTTCGCGTTGAAACCATTTCGTTCGATCGATGGATGACCATCGGTTTCGTCACCGTGATCGGGTTTGCAGATGCAATGTGTTTCGCCAGTTGTTGCGGATTTCGCATGATGAACCGGGAAGAGATATCGGCCAATGGTTGCGAAAAACGAAACGTTGTGTCGAGATCGATCCTGACCAGCCCTGATTCGCGTTTCTCGAGACTGGTCATGATCGAGACATCGGCATCGTCGAAGGCATAGATCGACTGCCAATCGTCGCCGACGACGAAGAGCCTCATCCCCGGGTTTCGACGCCTGAGTGTGGTGATCAGGTGCCAGCGAGCCTGGGTGATGTCCTGAAACTCATCGATCAGGATGTATTTGAATCGGGATGGTGCCAATTGTTGTTCGATGATGTCCGTGGCGCGAACGATCATGTCGCTGAAATCGATCAGGTTCCCGCTCTCGAGATGCTGGTTGTACTCGTTGACGATGCGCTCGAAGATGACGACGAAATCGCGTTGGCGCTGGGTGTCAGATCGAGCTCGCAGATCTGCGATGCTGGATCTTCGGGTTTTGAATCTTGAAAGCAGGTTCAGGATATTGCCCACAAACGAGGCGGTTCGTTCGCTTGTCGCCATGTCGGAGCGAAAGTTATCGATTGCCGTGCGCAACACTGATTCAGCTGGTGCGGATCGCCGGATCGTTTGCAACTGGCGGTGAACGAAACTCCGCGTGTCGCTGTCGGTGACTGGTTCAGGTGACTGGTCGACATGACGCCGAACGGTACCGTAGCCGAAAGCATGAAAGGTGAGCGCACGGACGTCTTTACCGTGTACGAGCGATTGCAGACGTGCTGTCAGTTCGAGTTGAGCCTGTTTGTTGTAGGCAACCACGAGAATTTCGTCCGGCCTGGCGCGGCCGGTTCGAACGAGGTAGTCGATCTTGGCGATGATCGTTGTTGTCTTGCCGGTTCCTGCCCCTGCCACAACGAGCGTGACATCGGCATCGGTGACGACGGCCAGTCGTTGGCGCTCGGTGAGACTCGAAGCGTCGAAGGTTGATCGTTCGCGTTCGAGTTCCTTCTCGATGAACATATCGTTGTGACTCGCCAACGCCACGGATATGTTGTTGTGACGCAGGGCGAGTCGGACGAGGTCCGACCCATCCGGGTTTCTCAATGAAGCGGCGAGGCGGCGAGCTTCTTCCATCGAGACCATTTCAGGTCGACGCTCGATCATCTGCTGAGCTTCATGGTGGGAGACATAACGATCAACCGGCCAGTCGGCGTCGATCGTTCTCAGTCGTTGCAGATGCTGGGTTGCCAGTATGTCGGATTGATTGCCTGGACTCACGATAGAACACTTCCGGACAAGAGTGTCCCGGCAGACGCTTGGACGCCTCTGCCGGGAACCCTTCGAAATCGATTCAGCAACGTCACCAACTATCCGATGATTTCAGGTTCGCCCTCGCCGTTGCCGGCCCCATTCAGGCGGGCCTGACTTTCAGGGTCTTTCGGTTTGATGATTGTCATGGTGACAACTTCGTCGCTGTCATTCAGTTTCATCAACGTGACACCTTGGGTCGTTCGACCAATTTTCGAGATCTGCGATGCGGAGATCCGAATCGTGATGCCACGGGTATTCATCAGCATCACGGCATCTTCAGGGGCAACCATACCCGCTGCAACGATGGCCCCGGTACGATCGGTTAGCTTCATGGCCTGTATGCCCTTGCCGCCTCGTCCCTGACTTCGATAATGGCTGAGGGAGGTTCGCTTGCCAAGGCCCTTCGCCGCAACCACGAGCAGGTCGAGACCTTCCTGCTCCGGCTCCGACGCGATGACGCGATCCTTGAGCCCTAGCCGGATGCCATTGACGCCGGCAGCGCTGCGGCCCATGGGCCGAACGTCACTCTCGGCGAACCGAATTGCCTGACCGCCGGACGTGACGAGGACCATGTTGCTCAGACCATCGGTCTGGCGGACCCAGGCGAGTTCGTCTCCATCGTCGAGCCCGATTGCAATCATTCCGTTCGACCGCACGGTTCGGAACTGATCGAGCGTGACACGCTTGACTCGTCCGAGACGAGTTGTGAAGAAGAGATATTTGGCCGAGTCGTAATCCTTGACGGTCAGCAAGGTGGTGACGGTTTCATCGGGCTGCATGCTGATGACGTTGACGATTGGCAAACCCTTGGCTGTGCGCCCGGCATCCGGCAGTTCGTGAACCTTGAGTTGATAGACACGACCACGGTTGGTGAAGACCAGCAGGAAATCGTGCGTATTGGCCGCCAGGATGTGCTGAATGCCATCGGCCTCGCGCATGGTGACTCCGGTGATTCCCCTGCCGCCGCGATGTTGCACCCTGTAGGTTTCGTCGACAATGCGTTTGACGTATCCCTTCTGGGTGACGGTTACCAGAACCTCGAGTTCCGGAATTAGATCTTCCTCGTTCAGACTTCCCGAAATGTCCTGGATTCTGCTGCGTCGCTCGTCGCCATACTTGCTCTTGATGTCGACCATGTCTTCCTTGATGAGTCCAAGGATGAGCTGAGGATTGGCCAGCAGTGTTTCGAGACGAGCAATCTCGGCCAGTACGTCTTCGTATTCCTGCTCGATTTTCTCGCGTTCGAGCGCGGCCAGACGAGCGAGTCGGAGATCGAGAATGGCATTGGCCTGAATCTCGCTCAGCGAAAAGGCGTTCATCAGGTTGTTGCGGGCGTTCTCGGTGGAGCGGGAGGCGCGAATCGTGGAGATCACTTCATCGAGATTGTCGAGCGCGATCTTGAGACCTTCGAGCACGTGAGCGCGGCGACGGGCCCGACCGAGCTCGTATTTGGTGCGGCGGGTCAGAACCTCGACCCGATGTGCCACGAATTCCTGGAGGGCTCTCTTGAGGGTCAACACACGCGGTTGGGTCCCGCGTTCGACGAGCGCCAGCATGTTGACACCGAATGTCTGCTGAAGCGCCGAGTGCTTGTACAGGTTGTTGAGGACTTTCATCGGCTGGGCATCGCGCTTGAGTTCGATCACCATGCGCATGCCCTTGCGATCGGATTCGTCGCGAAGGTTACTGATGCCGTCCATCTTGCCTTCGCGCACCATATCGGCAATGCGTTCGAGCAGGAGCGCCTTGTTAACCTGATACGGCAATTCGGTCACGACGATTTGCATGCGGTTACCGCGATCCTGCTCCTCGGCAAATGCCTTGGCCCGGATCACGACGCGACCGCGGCCAGTGGCGTAGGCCGCCTGGATACCTTCGCGACCCATGATGATGCCGCCGGTCGGGAAATCAGGACCGGGGACAATCGCGATCAGATCTTCGAGTGTCGCTTCCGGATTGTCGATCAGAAACATCACCGCATCGCAAAGTTCGTGAAGGTTGTGCGGTGGGATGTTCGTCGCCATACCGACGGCGATACCAGAACTTCCGTTGAGCAAGAGGTTGGGAATGCGCGACGGGAGCACCGACGGCTGCGTCATCGAGTTGTCGTAATTCGGGATTTCGTCGACGGTGTCCTTGCCGATGTCCTCCATCAGCTCTTCGGCGATCTGAGACATTCGCGCTTCGGTGTAACGCATGGCAGCCGCGCTGTCACCGTCGACCGAACCAAAATTGCCCTGACCATCGACCAGAGGGTACCGAAGCGAGAAACTTTGCGCCATACGGACGAGCGTGTCGTAGGCGGCCGTATCGCTGTGTGGATGGAAGTTCTTGATGACTTCGCCGACGATACCGGCACTCTTGCGGTATCGCGTATTCGATCGCATGCCCATTTGTTGCATGGCGTAGAGGACGCGACGGTGAACGGGTTTGAGCCCATCACGCGCATCGGGCAAGGCGCGCTGAACGATAACGCTCATGGCATAGTCGAGGTAGGACTGCCGCATCTCTGTGTCGATGCTGGCAATGCGAACGTTGTTGGTTTCCACGGAAAAGGGCTCCTGATACCGGATCAAAAAA